>BNVZ01000042.1 GCA_025998475.1 Endomicrobiia bacterium
TAGGTATCTCCAAGAGCATTTTATCATATTTATCATTTCTTTTTTGTCATGCAAATAATAATAGACCTCTTGCATAACTAATATATAAAAGTACAATAGAAGTACTATGAAACAGAAAAAGAAAGCAAGCGGGTCTGATGGAATGGGTTTAGGCGATTAATGGGAGTAAAGAAAGGGACGTTTGACAAAACAAAGGATAGCAAGGAGTAAGAAAAGAAAAGGAGGAAGGCAGGAGGAGTAAAGAGAAAATTGAGTATAGCAAAGATGGTAAAGATGATGTTTTAGTACTTTAGGGCAATATAGGACGTATTATCTGATTGAGACAGCTACAATGTCAGCAAAAGTTGTGGATATAGACATAGGGTATGCACAAGAAGCATTAATGAGTAGTGGGCATATACTAGATGGGAATAGGTATTGATAAACAAACCGCTAGAAGTAGAAGTAGAAGTGATTATGCTAGAGATTGATACAAAGACTTCAAAAACAGCGAAGTGGTTTAGCGAAAAGAATAATAGACATACAATAACCGTTGATAGTAGTTAAATCAAAAGTGGTTTAGCGAAAAGAATAAGAGACATACAATAACCGTTGGTAGTAGTTAAATTAAAGGCAAGCAAGTAATATGCACAGCGATTGATAGGGCAAGGAGCACGATTTTAGTTTATTTTAGTAGGCATGTATTTATGCAAAGAAAGACAATAAGATACATGGCAGATACAATTTAGGAGGCCTTAGGCAAAATACATACAAACACACTAGTTCTAAAAAAAGAGATCAAAGAAACACCCACTGACAAAAGAAGATAAGGAGTTAAATAGAAAGATTTATCAGATGATTATAGTAGAAAACATTAAAGTATTTGTTAAAAGGTTCAAAATAGTACAGAAATTTAATACTTAAGTTGTGCGGGAGGTCTATTAAATATCGAAACAAGTTCAGGGTAACAGCGACTTGTGCTTTTGAAAGTTTTTAAAGGGACCATTACAGTTAACCAATTCTATAATTTCTCAAGTTCTGCACGTATTGCTTCTTCCGCCGCTTTAGTCGTGCAATGTTCTATAGTTTTACCCGCAACTTTTATATTTGGTCCTTTAGAGCATTTCTCTAAACAAATAGACGCAATTATATCAACTTTGTCTTTACGATTCTCCTGTTCAACAAAATTTACAATATGCTTTAAAATTTCTTTAGAACCTTTAGTTGTACAATTATTTCCAAAACATACGTTAACTTTAATATTATTATTCTCTACAGAATCAGAAATTTCCAAAGTCTCTTTAAAACGCTTTTTATATTTATAGCTTGTATGTAAATATTCATGGGCTTTTTTGCTACCAGGTTCTCCTAAATAATCTTTGTAGAGTTTTTGAACATACGGATTATCCTTAGGCTTATGAAGTTCCATAGTTTTATCGTTTTCATAAAGAACTTTAGCCCTTTTTTTTCTTACCGTCAAATCGGTATAAACTGGTTGTCCGGCTCCACCTACACAGCCTCCGGGACACGCCATAACTTCCACGAAATCATATCTTGTTTTATCGGCTTCGACATCTCTTAAAATTTTTCTCGCATTTTTTAATCCGTAAACAACGGCTATTTTTAATTCTCTGGAACCAAGATTGATTTTCACTTCTCTAACACCTGCCTCACCACGAACGAGACTAAATTGTTCAGCTTCATTTACTCCGTCAAACTTTGTATCTACAACATTTCTTAAAACTGCTTCTGTTACGCCTCCGGAATTTCCAAATATCACTCCGCCGCCTGTTTTAAAACCCAAAGGCATATCAAATGCAGAAGGTTCCAATTCATTAAAACGATAACCTGCTTCTCCTATCATCATTGCAAGTTCCTGTGTTGTTAAAACATAATCTATATCTATAACGCCGTCTTTTGCAAGCTGAGGCCTTCTGGCTTCATATTTTTTTGCTGTACACGGCATTACAGAAACAACAACCAAATCTTCTTTTGGTATTGTAAGAATCTCAGGCATAATTCTTCTTGCAATAGAACCGTACATTCCTTGAGGCGAACGACAAGTTGAAAGGTGCTTAATAAAATCAGGATAATATTGTTCTACAAATTTCACCCATGCAGGACAACATGATGTAAACATTGGGATATTGTCATTTTTTTCGATTCGACGCAAAAATTCGTTTGCTTCTTCAACTATTGTCATATCTGCTGTAAACGAAATATCAAAAACCTTATAAAACCCCATATCTTTCAAAGCTGTTACAACCTTACCGGCGACTTTAGTGCCATTTTCCCCTCCAAGTCCAAAAACTTCGCCAATTGATGCGCGCACTGCAGGCGCTATCGCAATTACAACTTTTTTATTGGTATTACTCAAAGCCTTCCATATATAATTTATTTCAGATTTAGGCACAATTGCGCCGGTTGGACATACTCTTGCGCATTGTCCGCAGTAAACGCATTCTGATGATTCCAACTCTTTTCCAAAACCGGGACAAACTACGGATTGAGATCCGCGGTTTGCAAAACCTAAAGCGCCTATACTTTGTATTTCATCGCAAAAACGCACGCAATCACCGCAAAGAACACATTTGTTTGGTTCCCTTATTAAAGCATATGTCGACACATCTTTTTGTTCTTTATGTAAAATGTTTTTAAATCTTATACTTTCAATACCAAGTCTTCGCGCCAATGTTTGAAGTTTGCAACTTTCACTTTTTGCACATGTTGTACATTCTCTATCGTGACTCGCAAGCAAAAGTTCAACTATAATTTTTCTAATATTTATTATCTGTTCTGTATTTGTTTTTATTTCCATTCCAGATTCAGGAGGTGTAGAACACGCAGCAAGTATTCCTCTTCCCTTGACTTCTACCATGCAAAGTCTACATGACCCATGAACGCTAAGTTCAGAATGATAACAAAACGTTGGGAGCTCTACACCTCCTCTTTTTATAACTTCTAAAATATTTTTCTCATTATCAAATAAAACCTTTCTGCCGTTTATCATCAAATATTTTTCCATAACCTTAACCTCTCACAATGGCGCTAAATTTACAAGAAATCGTACAAGCACTACATTTAATACATTTTGAGACGTCGATTTCATGTCTATGTCTACGTTCGCCGCTTATAGCCTTAACTGGACATTTTGTGGCGCAAACAGCACAACCAACACAACTATCTGTTATTTTATAACTCAACAGATCCACGCATTCTCCAGCGGGACATTTTTTTTCTTTAACATGGGCGTCATATTCGTCTTTAAAATATTTTAAAGTTGACAATACAGGGTTAGGCGCGGTCTTTCCTAAACCACAGAGAGACCCTATTGCAACAGTTTTTGCAAGCTGTTCCAGGAGAATGAGAGTATTTTCATCCGCCTTGCCTTTTGTAATATCTGTAAGCATTAAGAGCATTTGCCTTGTTCCTTCCCGGCACAAAACGCATTTTCCGCAAGATTCGTTCTGTGTAAACTGCATAAAAAACTTTGAAACATTGACCATACAGTTGTGTTTATTCATTACTACAAGTCCGCCGGATCCAATCATAGCACCAACTTTTTTTAAAGAATCAAAATCCAAAGGGATATCAAGGTGCTCCTTGATTAAACATCCGCCTGACGGCCCGCCTATTTGAACAGCTTTAAAATTTTCTTCTCTCACTTCTCCCTTATCATCAGGAACTCCTCCAGCAATACCAAACACTATATGTCTTAAAGTCGTACCGAGAGGAACTTCAATAAGACCCGCATTCAAAATATTTCCTGTTAATGCAAACGTTTTTGTTCCCGGAGAAGACTCTAAGCCAACCTCTCTATAAAACTGCGCTCCGTAATTTATTATAACGGGTATTGTCGCAAGAGTTTCAACATTATTTATAGTCGTAGGCTTTCCCCATAATCCGCTACATGCTGGAAACGGCGGCTTAGGTAAAGGCATGCCTCTTTTTCCTTCGACAGAAGTTATTAACGCTGTCTCCTCTCCACACACAAAAGCGCCCGCGCCTTCCATCACATGAAGAGTAAAGTTATGATTTGATCCAAAGATATTGTTTCCTAAAATTCCAATTTCCATCGCGTCTTTTACTGCTTTTTTCATCCTTTCAACTGCAAGACCATATTCCGTCCTTACATATATATATCCTTCGTCTGCCCCTGTAGCTTTTGACGCAATTATTAACCCTTCTATAACGCTGTGAGGGTTGCCCTCCATAACGCTTCTATCCATAAATGCTCCTGGATCACCTTCGTCGCCGTTACAGATCATATATTTTTTCGAAGACGTCTGTTTTCTTGCTAAATCCCACTTTTTGCCTGCCGGAAAACCAGCTCCCCCTCGTCCCCTTAAACCTGACTCCAAAACTATTCTGCAGATTTCTTGATCAGTCATTTCGATACATGCTTTTTTTGCGGCTCTGTATCCGCCATCTGAAATATATTCTTTAATATTTTCCGGATCTATAGTACCACACTGCTTAAGAACCAGCCTGTTCTGGGCTTGATAGAAAGGAATTTCATTCTGTTTTTTGCATATCTCCTCAGCATTATGATAACAAAGTCTGTCTATAATATTGTCGTTTTTAACACTCTGTTCAATAATTTCCTTTGCATCTCCAATTTTAACTTTAGAGTAAAGTATTCCTGCCGGCAAAATGCTCACAAGAGGTCCATTTTGACAAAACCCTTGACACCCACTCTTTGAAAAAAATAATCCTTTACTTTCTTCTTTTAATTCAACATTAGCATCTACATTCATTTCTTTTGCATTGTCTACTAAACTTTTAAAAACTTTAAGGGAACCGTTGGCCACACAACCTGTCCCTGCGCAAACAATAATTCTTTTAGTTATATTTTTACCTATTTTCTGTATTTCATGCTTTATGTTTTCTAAATTTACCATTATTTCACCTCCTCTTGCTTGAGTATCTCATCAACCAAACTAACAATTTTATCCGGAGTCATCTGACCGTGAACTTCTTCATTTACAACAACAACCGGAGCAAGTCCGCAGGCTCCAAGACACGCAACTGTGTCAATTGTAAAAAGCATATCTTTGGTAGATATCTCATTTTCTTTTAATCCGAGTTTATTTCTTACAGTCTCTATAAGACTTGTAGATCTTTTGACATGGCAAGCTGTTCCATCACAGATTCTGATAATATGTTTTCCCTTAGGCTCTAAAGTAAAATGCGCAAAAAAAGTAGCAACGCCGTAAACTTTTGCCGGAGATATCTTTAGAGTGGATGCTACAAAAGCTAAAATTTCTTCCGGTAAATATTTATATTCTTCTTGTATCGTTTGAAGAATTGATATCAATTTTGCTTTATCAAATTTATTTTCTTCAAGAATACGGCAAACTGTCTCAAATTTATCGTAATTTGATCCCATTGTCTCTCTCCCTCCCTTTTTTTTATGGAAATTATAACAAACAATGAACCTCCGCGCAGCTTGCTTGCGCGGTATCAGCGGAGGAAATTGAAGAGCTGTAATTGTTCTTGCTCAAAGTCTATGTTTGCAAGCGTTACCAAATTTCTTTTGTTATTTGAATTAGGCTATTACAACGCTCTAAATTCCCAAATATAGCTTTTCTTATGCTTATGGGCGTTACAAAATGATAGTTATGCTGTCCATCTTTGAGCGTTTCCATAGCCTAATTGTACTACAAGCGGTTCCCCCACAGCTTGCTTGCGGGGCAATAGTTTAACAATAAAAATATTATAGTTAGCCGATAAACTTTGCATTAGCTTAAAAATGGACGCAAATGCAAGAGGGAAGGGTTAGCAAAGCAATAAGAGCAATTGCTAAGAAACCCAGTGATGTAAGTGTTCCCTTGAGCTATTCCACACGGGCTACGCTCCTTTTTTGGTAAACTTAGTCCGCTTTGTTGATAAATATTTCGAAATATCGTCTCTTATAAAACAGCTGAACTTCCTCTAAAATCTAAGTAGCCGCAGGTATTAAGATTAGGTTAAATTTTTAAAAACCTTGAAAGGAAGTTTTTTATACTTTCAAAAATTTTTTTAATATATTTGGTTTTCTCTAAAAACCCATGGTTTTTACAAATTTCTGTATTTACCATACTAACCTTGTCTAAGGTATCTCGTCGTAAAAATAACATCGGGTACCAAAACTAAAGACTAGCAACAGTAACTTGTTAGAGTTTTTAGAGATGCTGTATTAAAAAAGTTGCTAACATCAAAATTACAAACAATATACTTTTGAGAATTTTTTATAAGTAGACGAAATACTATCTGCTATACTACTAGTACCGTCAATGTATTTTACCTCATCTTGTCTTGTATCTTGCAAAAGCTTAAGCGAATCTTCAATAATAGTTTCTTTTAAAAGCTAAAGGCTCACTGTATTCGTCTGCAAAACAAGTAAAACCATTGCTAATAATAGTAATAAATCTGCATATTTTCTCATGTTTAACTATTTTTTTGCTCTGCCATAAGATATTTTAACATCATGGGGGTAATAAAAGTTGTAAGCATTATAACTGCCACCAAAACGCTGTAATATTTAGGTTCAAAAACATTATTTTCCAAACCAAGCATGGCAAATACTAACCCGACTTCGCCGCGAGGCACCATTGAAATACCTATCAAAAGTTTATTAATACCTTTTTTAAATACAACAAATCCTGAAATTGCCTTGCCAACAAAAGCAACAATAAAAAGTATTGCCGTTAAAACTAAAATTTCTCTGTTTGCAACAATAAAAGGATTAAATGTACTTATCTCCACCCTAGTGCCCAATAAAACAAAGAATATCGGAACAAAAAATGCATAAATTGGTTTTATATCTCTTTTTATTTTTTCACTTTGTTTTGTTGTTGAAAGGATAAGTCCGGCAACAAAAGCACCGACTATAACACCAAGGTTAACTTTTGTTGACAATGCCGACACAATAAAGCAAAAAACAATACCCATAACAAGCACTGTATGGGATTGTTTCATCTTTGAAATAAGATTAAAAAGAGAAGGCGCTATAAGAACACCTGCAGCTACCGATAATACTAAAAACAGTATTGCTGTTCCGCTTACAGAGGCAACCATTCCAGTGGTAACTTTTCCACCTTGAACAAGCTTTAAAACAATAGTAAGTATTACAAGACCTACCACATCGTCAATAACTGCTGCCCCAAGTACGATTTTTGCTTCTTTAGTTTCAAGACGATTTAAATCCATAAACACTCTTGCAGTAATACCCACAGATGTTGCAGTAAGTACAGCGCCTGCAAAAATTGCCTGATGACTTGTAAGTCCAAAACGTAAAAATACAAAATATCCTAAAAAATATGGAACTACTACACCAACAATCGCTACAGCTGTAGCCCATCCACTTGCTTTCAGAAATTCTTTTATATTTGTCGAAAGTCCTACTTCAAAAAGAAGGATTATTGCGCCAAGTTCGGATAGACTTTTCAAAACACTTGTTAAAACAGAAGTTTCATTAACATTAATAAGCCCCAAAACACTTGAACCTATAACAACACCCGCTAAAAGTTCTCCAATTATGGCGCTCTGTCCAAACTTTAAGGCAATTTCCCCAAAAATTTTCGCGAAGAAAAAAATACCGATCAAAGCTACCAAAAACCCAAAAAACAAAGTATCGTGCATCCCCATTACCTCTACATTATTTTCCATTTTTCCATGGTTTACCACAAGTAAAAGCTTCATGGCAACCCTCCCTTATGCAATCAGGACCTGCGTCAGAAAACAACAAAGGAGCTTCTCTTCTGACAAGGCTTAACATACGGCATGTCATATCTCTTATTTCCCATTGAGCCCTGTTACAGCTTCTTAACGAGAAAAAATGTCTTAACTCTCTTGTGTTCATAGTTATTACTATCTTTGTTGTAGAAGCATTAGGTAGAATATATCTTGCATCTTCAGCAGGAATATCCGCATCTAAGAATTCTTTATACAATTTTTCGGTATTTTTGAGAAAATTATTATATTTTCCCAAAAGATTCTTATCTCTCTTTATTGTTTCAGGAACTACAAACTCTACACCGTTTTTAAATTTTACATATCTCTGGCTTTGTACCGAAAAAGAAGCTATTCTGTGTCTTGTAAGCTGCGCAAGCAAAGAGCGCGACACGCCTTCTACGCCAAAAGTAAACGATGCATGCTCTAAAACTGAATTATGACCAGACGATATAACTTTGCCAAGAAGTTCTTTTATTTTTTCTTTTGTAAACTTCTCTGAAATTTCGTATATACTTGCAGAACTGTAACATAATCTTGCGGCTATAGCGCATATTTTTTCAGGTTCAGGTGTAAATTTTAAAAGTTTTACCTTCATTGTTTTCCCAATAATCTTGATAACTTAACAAAGTTTTTAAAGTGGAATTCTAGATAAACAACAACCGCGTAAACCTAACAATATTATTATAGCAAAGTATTCTGCATTTAAGAGGATATTAAACGACGCACCGTTCTTGCAAAGAGGTTGCATCCTTCGCAAGAACGAGCCGTTGGCAGTTGCCGTGTCGTTGTAGAGAAGTCACAACTTAAAGGACGTGGTTACAAGTTCACTTAAACTTTATTGCCATATATTTAGTTCTTTTAGTTTCTTGTTTTTTAATAGGTTTAGAACCAACATAATATGATTTTCTAACCTCAGCAGATCCTGTTGGAATCACCGCATCCGCTCCCAATTTCGCGGCTTCTGCTTTTATTTTCGCCAAACTTCTTCCCGATAACCAGATTTCTGCCAGCTCTATATATTCTTTGTTAGAAGTAGGCTTCGAGTATACTTCTATTTTGCTCGCTCGGTCGGAGGTGGGTATTCGGTGTTCGTATATTTGACACTGCCGACTGTCGCTACACAACCCGTGATAAAAAAAGACAAAGACAAAACAAAAAACTTACAATTTTTTTCATTTTTCACCCACCAAAATAATTTTATTTTATCACACCGCCAGAACCACCAATTGCGCTGCTGGCTTTTGTGTGAACACACTCTAGAATCACTTTCTTTTCTTTCCTTCTTCCAAGAGAAATCAAATCCACAGGAACACCGACAAAGCCATTCCAAAGTATGCACGTAGTCGTTTATTTAAATTTTATTGCTACGTATCTAAGTTTTGCTTCTACAGTCTTTATTCCTCCTGAAACGACAGATGATGCTATATAAAGCTTACCAGGTCCTGTTGGAATTATCGCATCAGCTCCTAATCTTGCAGCTTCTGCTGTTACTTCCTTCAATTCTCTTCCTGATGACAATGTAATTTCTGCAAGTTCTATGTACTCTTTTTTGGGAGTGGTCGTTGAGTATACTTCTATTTTGCTTGCATCGGTCGGAGGAGGATACTCGGCACTCGTATATTTAACACTGCTGATTGTCGCTGCAGCAC
>BNVZ01000043.1 GCA_025998475.1 Endomicrobiia bacterium
TAGCAAAAAGTTCAAAATTACTTGCGTCCTTTGAGTTTGAATTTATACTTCGTTACACAGCGACTTGCGTACGTAAAACCAAACCGTACGCGATGTCGCTGTGACCTTGTCTAAATTCAAAATACTTACAGCAAAGGCTGTCGTAAGGGCATTGTTCTGGTTTTGGTGTTAAGATCACAAAAATTCTTATAAAATTTCAAAAACGTGCCAAAAACACAAAAGGCAGGAATTATCACGGGTAAACATCAGAGAATTTTTAATGCCGTAACCAAAAGCAGAACATGCTCGTCGGGCTGCGCCCGTCCCCGTCATTGAAAGGGGAATAAAAGCAAAAAACATCCTGTAGTAATTCCCCAGCAAACGCATGAAAAAAGTTTCTTGAGGCGGTTGATTTTAGACTCAAAGCAAATCATAGACTACAATTTTGTATTGCCTGCGACAATCAAAAATCAAAAAAAGCTTTCAGAGGTATGTTTTGCCAAATTATAATGGTGTATTACCTTAACTTTTACGTAGACAAAGGTACATATTTACAATGGTAAATAACTTATGAGTTCTATAATAAAAATATTGTACAAAAGACCCGTCATAACTACTTTTATTGTTTATGCTTTTGCATTAATTTTGTTGGATTTTTTAGGGTATTTTTCCTACGAGAAGCGAAGCTTGCTTTATAAATTGGCGGAAAATAATACGGTTGTATCAGTTGAAGGTAAAGTAATATCTGTTCCACTGCTTACAAGAAACGGCAAAGAATTTATGTTTAAAACAAGTATTGTAAACGGTAATGTTTTAAATGAAAAAGTTATTGTAAATTTGCCTGCAGGATATTCAGTGTCTTACGGCGATATTATAAATATTGGAGGGAAATTAAAAAAACCTTTTTCATCAGCTTTCCCTCTTGTGTTTGATTATCAAAAATATTGTGCAAGAGATGAAATATATACCATTTTAAATGCATCTTCTTTTGAATATATAAAATCACATCCCAATATTGTCAATAAATTTGCTTTTGCGTTTCAGCAGGACATAATAAAAAAAATCGATGTCTACTTTAAAAGACCTTGTTCAGATGTTTTAAAATCGTTAATTATTGGCGATAAAAGTTCTTTAACTTCTGATGTTAAAAATACTTTTTCAGATTCAGGTGCAATGCATATTTTAGTTGTAAGCGGACTGCACGTCGGGTTTGTAGGTGCAACTGTTCTTTTTGTTTTAAAGCTTACGGGTCTTTCTTTAAAAAAGGCTTCTTTATTAAGTATTCCTTTTGTGCTTTTTTATGTTATTGCAACAGGTGCAAATCCTCCTGCCGCAAGATCTATAATAATGCTCTCATGTATATTTTTTTCTTTGTCTCTAGATAGAGAGCCGTTAATATATAATTCTCTTGCACTGTCAGCGTTGGTTATACTTATATTTCAGCCACAACAGCTGTTTACCGCGTCATTCCAAATGTCATATGGCGCGACAATAGGCATTGTATGCTTTTATCAGCGTATTCTTGGGTTTTTCAGAAATGTAAAAGGGAAAATATTGCGTTTTTTCTGCGGAGTACTATCTGTTACAGTTTCAGCACAGATTGTTTTAATACCAGTATGTATGTATTATTTTGGCAAAATATCGATAATATCTTTTGCTACAAATATAATAGTTGTGCCGTTAATAGGCACTATCCTTTACCTTGGTGTTATTTTTTATGGTTTAACTTTCATATCTCAATATATCGCGACAATGTGTTCGACAGTCCTTTCTATAATTCTTAATTTTATTTTATTTGTGACAACAGTTTTAGGAAATCCTAAATTTTTTGTAGTTTCAGTAGCAAAACCTTCAATAGTACAAATGATATTATTTTTTACTCTTCTATTTTTTGTATCAGGTTTTAAAGGTAAAAAAAGATTTATAATTTCTGTAATTATTATAGCGGTAAATTCTATATACGTTATTTATCCTGTTGTAAATGGTCGTAATAGAACATTTTTTAATATATATCAAGGAAATAATATAAAAACATTACAAATAAAAAATAATAATGACAATAAGTTTTTTATTTATAATAGCGGTAAATATTACGACAGGTTTTATATAGATTCTTTTAAACAGTTTATTTCTTTTTCAGGGATAAAAAATGCAGATATAACTGTTGCTGGTTTTGATAAAGATAAAATTTCTTCCGATTTAGTGGATTTTAATATTAAATTTGTTGATGGAATGGCAATGGAATCAATTGTACGCTAAAATCGTATAACTAATTACTGGCCACAAACTCGAATTTTATCGATTGTTTGAGGGTTAAGTTTGAGAAAAACATTATTTTTTATATATAATACCGGCTATGAAATATAGTGCGGGGATTGTTTACAATAAGTCAAAAGCAGATGCAAAAAAGCTTGCATTTAGAGTTGCCACGTGGCTTAAACAAAATAAATGCAGAGTGTTTGTAAGTGACTCTGTGGTTGTACGACCCAAAAAAGTTGATTTTATTTTGTCGATTGGTGGCGACGGTACAATGCTTAAAGTGATAAGAACATTTGCGCCATTATCAGTTCCCGTAAAAGGTATAAATCTTGGGTCTATGGGTTTTCTAACAGATGCTGATACAGATGAAGTTCTAGATTTTCTAAAAAACATGTTCTATTCAGGTTTTAAAATTGAAAAAAGGATTTTGCTGTCTGTTGAGTTTGAGTACAAAGACAAAAAATTAAAATTAATAGCGGTAAATGATTGTGTAGTGCGTTCTTTATCTGGTGGGAAGCTTATTACGGTTGACGTTAATATGGATAAAGATTTTATGCCAGAGTATAAATGTGACGGTATGATTATAGCAACTCCTACCGGTTCAACCGCTTACTCGCTTGCTGCTTCAGGCCCTATAGTATATCCAAACCTGCCTGTTTTCATTCTTACGCCTATTTCTCCTCATACATTAACGCAAAGACCTATGATAGTTTCTGACAAAAGTAGTATTTCGTTTGTTGCAAAAAACAAATACGGTAACGGAAAAATTATGGTGTCAATAGACGGGCAAGAAAATTATACTATCTCGGGTGGAACAAAAGTAAAATTCTCGCTTTATAAAAAACCTCTTAAACTTATAAAAAATTGCAGTAAGTCATATTTTGAGACATTAAGGACAAAATTGTATTGGAGTGTTTGATGCTTACTGCGCTTTCTATAAAGAATTACGCTTTAATTGAAGATCTAAATGTTGATTTTTCTGATGGGTTTACTGTTATTACAGGTGAAACTGGTTCTGGGAAATCTATTTTAATAAAATCAATAGAACTTCTTACTGGAGCAAGAAGAGCAGACATGTCGTTTATACGTTCAGGTTGTTCCGCATGTACCATAACAGCTTCTTTTAAATGTGCAAATTCTAAAATCACAAAATTTTTAAACAGCTTTTCTATTCCTATGGAGGATACTATTCTAATACGCAGAACTATTGAGACTTCAGGCAAGAGTAAAGCTTTTGTCAATGACTCTCAAATAAGTATATCCACACTTGCCGGTATTGGTGGATTGCTTGTCGACTTTCACGGTCAGGATGAAAAGTATTCTCTTCTTGATTTAGATTCGCAGCTTGAAATTTTAGACAGTGAGACTTTAGATATTAGACCCTTGCTTGAAAAAGTATCGTTTTTATATGCTCAAGTGCAAGATTTGAAAGTAAAACTTGAAGCTATGAACTTATCTGACAACGACAGAGAGAGAAAAATCGATTTGTATTCTTTTCAAATAAAAGAAATCGAAGAGGCCAAACTCGAGCACGGAGAAGATGAAAGGCTTGAATCTGAACTGCCAAAATTAAAAAATGCTGAAAGAATTGTCGCCTTGGCGCAGGAAATTGTTTCAACGTTATATTCTTCTGAGAATGCGACTCTTGGCGGGATTTTAAAAACAAAGAAAAATATAGAGACTATAAATTCATATGGCGCGGATGCTTCTGAAGCTATGTCTTTAATAGAACAAGCGTACTACCAAACGGAAGAAGCTTTTAGAGAAGTTGAGGTTATTCTTTCAAAAACAAAATTGGATCCTGAGAAGTTAAATATATCTATCGAAAGAATAGAGCTTATAAAAAAACTTAAGAAGAAATATGGCAATACTATAGGGGATGTTATTGAACATAAAAATAAAATTGAAAAAGAGTTGGGTTCTTTGAGTAGTTATAAAGACGATTCCGAAAAACTTCAAAAACAACTCGAATCAGAAACAAAACGTTTATCTGAAATTTGTAAAACTATAAGCAAAAAACGGCAAAAAGTGGCCCAAGTTTTTTCCAAATCCGTGCAAGAAAAACTGTTTGAGCTAGATATCAAAAATGCTGTGTTCAAAGTGAATTTTGACAAAAAGGAACTGTCTACCAACGGCTATGATTTAATAGAATTTATGTTTTGCGCAAATGAAGGGGAAAAGATTCTTCCTCTAAAAAATACTGCTTCCGGAGGAGAACTTTCAAGGGTTCTTTTAGCTATAGAGCTATCATCTAAAATGAAAAATGATCAAACAACTATATTTGATGAGATTGACACGGGTACAGGCGGAACAACAGGTGAAAAAATAGGCGGAAAACTCGCCGAACTTTCTGAAAAGAAACAAGTGTTTTCTATAACTCATTTAGCCCAAGTTGCCGCGTTTGCAAAAACACATATAAAGATTTATAAAGAAACAAAAAAATTAAGAACCTACACAAAAGCCAAAGTTCTTTCCGAAATAGAGCACATAGAAGAAATAGCAAGGATGATATCTGGCGAAAAAATCACAAAAGCAGCGCTACAACATGCAGAAAACTTAGTAGCTGCTTCTTTAAATCAGCAATAACATCCCCCCCCAACCATAAGGTCGTGAGAGAATTACTCCCACCAACCTAAATCCATTCCACTTGTTCTACGCCTTTTTTTCTTTCTCATGCTTCTTAGCATATCTTTTGTGCATCAGTTTTGTGGAAGGTCTAATACTAAAATGTAACTTTACACACAGGAGGTTGCTTTGACAGTCTCATATACCTTTCCAAATTGCTACATAAGTGAACTTTAAAGTTAACGGTATATCTGTTGTGCTCCGGGACTAGGATTCGAACCTAGACAAAGGGATCCAAAATCCCTTGTGCTACCTTTACACAATCCCGGAATTTCATGATTTATAGATATGAAAGTTGAGTTTTAAAAGAGATATCCGTAGTAGAAACAAACCATGTTTTCCAATTATGCTTAGCTAACTCAAATTTTATTACTTCACTTTTAGCATCGGAATCAAAAATCCCAAAAACTGTTGTTCCTGAGCCAGACATAAGGCTCATACAGCCTAATTCGTTTAAGACGCTTTTAATTTTTGTTAGTTCGGGATAACTTGGAAAAACAAACTCTTCAAATCTGTTAAAACAACTACTAAAAGCATTTTCTGTATCAAACAAACCACCGCAAATAGCAATCCTGATTCTATTAACTTTTACCTTATTTGTCAACGGAAACTTAATTTTTTTATATACACTTGCAGTGGAAATTCCAAACCCGGGATTTACAAGGACCATGTTTAATTTTCCGATGCTTGCTAAAGATGTGACTATTTCTCCTTTGCCTTTGCATAGAGCAGTTCCTCCTGTAAGAAAAAAAGGAACATCCGCGCCAAGTTTTACGGCAATTTGTTCTAATTTGTTCTTTGTTGTTTTTATATTCCACAATTTAACTAAAGCTTCAAGAGTAGCAGCGGCATCCGAAGATCCTCCTCCAAGTCCTGCTTTCATAGGAATTTCTTTTGTTAAACATATTTTTACGCCTTTGTTTACGTTAAAATGAGTTTTAACTGTTTTTGCCGCTTTATAAACAATATTTGCTTCATCTACAGGCAAAGACTTGTCATTTGATTTAAGAGAAATATCTTTATCTGCGATTTCAAAAGAAAGATTGTCATATAAACTTACAGTTTGCATAATGCTTTCTAGATTATGATACCCATCGGATCTTTTATTTTGTATTTCTAAAAAAAGGTTAATTTTTGCCGGAGCCCGAAGATTTATTTTCATTTTCAATGTCATCTATATGTGAAATTTTTGTTGCTTCTAAAAACAATTTGGTATTCATGTTTTTAGAAATAACTTTGATTTTTGTCGGGATTTTTGAAATACAAAAATCTTCATATTTTAAAATCCTAACGATCATACCATTTTGTGATAAACTTTCTATTAATGCTGTGTCCATGTTTAACGTTAATTTCGCATTCTCTTTAGAATATATAAGACTATTACCTTTTCTTGTTATTTTTGCGTCTGAAAACTGTTTGTAGAAGTTATCGCTAAAGATATCGCATGCTTGTAAAATAAAATTTGACACAGCAGAAGGAATTTCTTTTTTAAAGGCTTCGGGCGTAATTTTAGCTTTTCCATTTTTTATGGAAATGGATATTCCTCCCATAACAACAGTAGCAGAAAACTCTATTTTGACATTGTTGGATTGAGTATATGAAAAAGGTACATATAAAAAATTTTTACTAAAAGGATTTGAACCAAATTTTACTTTAAATCCTGTTTTAAAAGAAAGTAACCTAGTGTAATTATCCTTGCTTCTTAAAAGCATTTGCTTATATAATTCCTCCTGAGACATTTTTGCCTGTACAAGATCTAGTTTCTTTTTAACATTTTTACCTTGTTTAAAATCATATGATAAAGAATATGCCATCCATGCTTGGCTAACTTTATTTAACGCTACATAATTATCTCCTAAATGATCGTAAATAACATGGCATTTCATACCATCTGCCGCTTCAAGCAATAATTTTTCTGCAAGATCGAATTTTCCTTGTCTATAGCAAAGCCATCCTGAAGAATCTAAGTAAATGCTGTTTTTTGGTTCAAGAGCTACAGCGCGGGCAATGAGTTTTTCAGACTCTTTTAACTTGATTCCTTTATCTGCATATGTATATCCAAGATAGTTTATAGTTCTTGAATGGGCGGGGTTTATTTCTATTGCTTTTAAAAACGCTTTTTCTGCATTTTCAAAATCTTTGTTTTCATTGTATGCTGACCCTAAATAATAATATGCATCTGCAGAATTAGGATCCAGTTTTATTGTTTTTTCACAGAACTGTTTACCAATATCAAGCTTGTTTACAAAAAAATAAAATTTGGCTAAAAAAATTGTTGTTTGAGGATTATTGCCATCAAGGTAATTTATTTTGTCAGCTATTTGAAGTGCTTTATCGATGTTTCCAGAATTATAGTACAACCAGACTAATTTTTTGTATACCGCAAAAGCATTTTTATCTAAAGCGATAACTTTTTCATAATTTTTAATTGCATTATCTATATCTCCTGCTTTGCAGTCAAAGTTGCCTTGAAGAAAAATTTTGTAAGCATCATAGCTTGCTGCAAATAAATTTCCATTCAAAATCAGAATCATGCACATTAAAATACTAATAGATATTTTTCTTTTCATCATAATGCAATTTCCTTATCAAACAATAAGCTGCATTGTAATAGCATCTTCATTTCCATAATATTTTTTTCTGATGCCTATTTCTGTAAAATCGAAAGATTTATATAAATTTTTTGCTGCGATATTAGTGCGCCGCACTTCTAAAAAAATAAACTTAGTTTTTTTACTAATAGCCTCTTTTTTTATATCTAAAAGCATAGCCCTTCCGAAATTTTTTCTTCTAAAGTTCGGATCAACCGCTATATTTAGCAATTCTGTTTCGTCAGCAACTGTGCTTATTACATAATACCCCACAATTGTTTTACTTTCAATTAAGATCTTAAATCTTACAGTACTATTTTTTACAAAACCTAAAAACATATCTCTAGTCCATGGATGCATAAAAGACTTGCTTTCAATACTAATTACAGTGTCTAAGAATTTTTCATCAAAATCTGTTATTACCATTCTTTTTCCATTTTCTTCTCCCATTGTAATAAATATTATGTACAAGGTTTTTATAAATTCTTGATTTTTTTATTTGAAGATCAAACGCGCAAACATTAAATTTTCAAAAGTTTGATTATATCGTTGTTATTTAAAATAGCATCTGCCACTTCGTGCGTTGTTGATCCATCTGTATTAAAAGAAAAATCACAGTCATTGTAAGCATCTTTTCGAAAAGCCAAAAGTTTTTTAATTTCATTTAAAGGATCTTCGCACTTTAATAATGGTCTATTGCTATCAGCCTTGATTCTATTATAGATGACTTTTGCTGAAGCATAAAGATTTATTATTATCCCTTTTTTTCTTAGATTATAAATATTTACAGGATTTAGAACGGTCCCCCCGCCGCATGAAATTACAGCAAAATTTTTTTTAGATATCTCTTCTATAACTTCTGATTCTATTTGCCTAAAATAAAACTCGCCAAATTTTTTAAAAATATCATTTATGGAAAGTTTCATTTTTGTCTCTACTAAATTATCTGTGTCAAAAAAACTTATACTCAGTTTCTTAGAGACAATGCTACCCGTCTCCGTTTTACCGGTACCCATAAAGCCTGTAAAAACAAGTAAACTCTTACAAATATTTAGCATTACAGCGCCTTTAATCTTTCTTTATAAGTATTTACGTTTTTTTTCATGTCTTCAAGAGAGTCGCCGCCAAACTTTTCTTTAAGTGCCTTTGCCAGTTCTATAGCAACAGCGGCTTCTGCGACGACACCCGCAGCAGGAACTGCACAAATATCACTTCTTACTGCCTCGGCTTTATCAGTCTTTTTTGTAACAAGATTTACGGAATGAAGAGGATTTGCAAGAGAAGGAATTGCTTTCATCGTGCAAGTAACAACTATAGGCTCACCGTTACTCATACCGCCTTCTATGCCACCTGCTCGATTTGTCTTTCTGTAAAACCATTTTGCATTGCTATAAAAAATTTCATCATGCGACACTGAGCCAAAATTTTCAGCAAGTTTTGTTCCGTCTCCAAATTCAACGGCTTTAACAGCTTGAATTGAAATTAAACTTTGCGCAAGACGTCCATCAAGTTTTAAATCCCACTGTGTATGACTTCCAAGGCCTGCCGGGACATCTTTTACAACAACAACAACTTTACCGCCCAAAGTATCGCCTTGTAATCTCGCTTTATCTACGAGCTCTATCATTTTTTTACTCGCTACTGTATCGGGACATCTAACTTCAGACATTTCTGTATCATACAACAGTTTATTTTCTTTAATCGAAGAAATATCTGCAACAACATCTCCTATTTGCGATGTATAAGATATAATGCTTATATCAAATTCTTTTAAAAGAATCTTACATACAGCTCCTGCAGCCACTCTTGCCGCAGTTTCTCTTGCTGACGCTCTTTCAAGAATATCTCTAAAATCTTTTACGTTATATTTAATAAGTCCGGACAGAT
>BNVZ01000044.1 GCA_025998475.1 Endomicrobiia bacterium
AGCTAGATGATTTTTCCCCATTAAGACAAAAAACAAAAAGCATAGATCTTTTATATTTTGACAAAGAATTTGAAATTTAAAAGAATCAAAACAAAAATCCTAAAAATAAAAAAACTAGTGGGGGGGGTATAGACACCCATATGATTTTCTTTCATGAGTTTTATCTGTGAGATTCTACAGCGGCTTGACTAAAAAAACTAATTTTGATAGCATGCTCGCAGGTGATGTTGTAACTGTAGAAAATTGGTTCAAAGCGACAGACAAAAGGAATGTCTAAATTATCTCGGTGCCTATGGAGGGGGTGTGGTCTTTAATTCTACTGTTTCTTAGCTGCTTGGAGTTGCCTTGCTCGAAAAAATGGTGAAGGAGGTTTTTGAAGAAGATAAATCTAGTGTTCTTATAAACTTTGTCAGAGGTAGTGTTGTGGTGTTGCTTGTGGCGTATAATATTTCTTCTTTAAGGAACAGTTTAGTACCATGGACAACAGTCAAAAAATAAAAAAGGTTTCGTACGTTTGTCATGAAATAATTATTAAAAGGGGATTAAAATGAAAAAAGGCTTATTGCTGATGTTTGTTGGGGTATTTGTTTTTGTAGCAGGTTGTAAAACACAAGATGTAGAGTCGTCGGATAGTGCAGAGGCGAAAACGATTGCTGCTCCTACTAGTGAGCTTTCCACAAAGGGAGATTCTGATGTTAGTATGGATTTCAAGACAGTGCATTTTGCTTTTGATAAAAGCGATTTAACAGATGATGCGTTGGAAACATTGAAAGAAAATGCTAAGTATTTGAAAGATAATTCCGAGTTAACGATTACCATTGAAGGTCATACCGATAACAGGGGAACATCGGAGTATAATCTAGCTTTAGGTCAGCGCAGAGCTGATAAAGTTAAAGAATATTATGTTCAGCTTGGAGTCGCAAATGATAGAATCAAAACGACTTCTTATGGTCGCGAAAAACCTGTAGATACGGATAAGAATGAGTCTGCATACTCAAGAAACAGAAGAGCTGAAACGAAAAAATCAACGAAATAAAAGTAAATGAGAAAAAAGGGTAGTTTTGTATTATTGTGTTTTGTTATTATGGCATTAGGTTTAATAGGATGCGTGCCTGTGCATGTAGTTGCAAGCTTGAAGGGCGAGGTGTCTCAACTACAAATACAATATAGAGAACTCCAGCAAAACCATGCTGATTTATATGCAAAAGTGGACTCTTCGTTAACGAATCTTGGTGCTCTTGACACTTCGGTTCGAGATTTACAGGATAAGGTTTCCATATTAAATCAAGCTCCAAATTTAAATGAGATGAAGGCAAAATATGTTAAGGATGATTGTACGAAATCCGATTTGCCTTCATCTGTTTATCAGAATGCTTATGGGGATTATTCAATGGGAAAATATGATGTTGCGTGTTCAGAATTTCAATCTTTCGTAGGTAAATATCCAAATGCAGAACTTGCTCCGCAAGCGCAGTTTTATATGGGAGAATGTTATTATTCGCGCGGTATGTTTGATAAAGCGCTTGAAGAGTATGATAAGGTAGAAGAACATTATAAAAGATCGGACTTGGTGTCATTGGCAAGACTTAAAATGGCTATGTGTTATGAAATGCTCGGCAAAAGTGATGAATCGTCAGGTGTTTTGTCATCGATATTAAAAGATTTCCCCCAAAGTCCGGAGGCTTCAAGGGCGAAAGAAAAGATTAGAACAAATAGAAATGTTCAGACAAGATGACTTTTTACCGTACTTAGTATTTTCGATACTCTTGCATATTTCGGTTCTTTACTTTGCCTCGTATGATAGAAAAAATCATGTTTATCTGACTTCTCCCATAGAAGTTACTTTTTATTCTTCGTCGCGGCAAACGTCGGGTCAGTCAATTTCGGAGCCTTCGTCAGACTATAATCAGAAAACATCACGGCAGGTGTCGGATCAACCATCGTCGGAGGCTTCTGCGGGTCATGATGTGGAAACGACTGCTTCACAAACAAAAGAAGATATTGTCATAAAAAGAGATAATCAAAAAAAATCAACAAAAGAAAAATCAAAAATCCAAACAAAAAAAGCAACTGTGCGGTCTGTAAAACAAATTGCTAGAAACCAAACCGGAACCGGAAAAGGAAGTTCTTCAAGTGGTAACGGTAGCAGTATTGAAACTATTCGGTCTGCTGGTAACGGTAGCAGTATTGAAACTATTCGACCTGCAGATCCGTTATTATCATCCACAGGCACAGGTTCGTTGTATGGAAATCCCTCTTTCGATACTCAGAATTTTAAATATTCTTATTATGCTGATCAAACAATAAGAAAAATTAGTAGTAATTGGAGATGGGCCGAAGATTATGGCGGTAATTTTAGATCTGTTGTTTATTTTAGAATCAACAGAGACGGGACTGTATATAATATTTCAATAAAGGAATCCTCAGGTAATAGTGAATTTGATAAAGATGCTTTAGATGCAATACGCAGAGTGGCTTCTTTTCCTGAATTACCTGAGGATTACAATGAGGAATCATTAGGAGTTTTTTTTGAATTTAATTTGATAAAAAAGATGCTTTAGATGCAATACGCAGAGTGGCTTCTTTTCCTGAATTACCTGAGGATTACAATGAGGAATCATTAGGAGTTTTTTTTGAATTTAAATTGTTTAGGAATTGAATAATGAAAAAAATATTTCTTTTTCTTTTGATTGTCGTATTTTCTATTTTGCCATGTTACGCTCAGAATAGTGTTTATTTGTCTATTTCGGCTACAGGAAATAGATCCGATATTGCGTTGGAACATTTTATACCGACCAATAAAAATGAAAATACTTTAAAGTTTGCAGGTATTTTAAGAGGAATAATAGAAAATGATCTCATTCTTTCAAGATATTTCAATATAATACAGACAACGCCTGAAGATTCCGGAATACAGGCAATGTCGGTGTCTAAAAATTCCGAACTTGCTTTTAAGGAAAAATTGCTTTCTTGGAAAAAGAAAGGCGTTTCGGCGCTTCTTACAGGTACCGTTGCAAATAATGGTGATAATCTTGTTCTTGAAGTAAAAATGATTGATATTGTTACAGGTGAGACTATATGGAACCATAAATACAAAAATAAATCTTTAAACCACAGATATCTAGCTCATGAAGCAAGCGATGAAATTATCAAAAGATTTACCGGAGAGATCGGCATAGCTCGTTCAAAGATAGTTTTTGTAAATGACAGTACAAGATTTAAAGAATTATATATTGCTGATTATGACGGATACAATCTCCGCCGACTGACAAAAGATAATAAAATAAATATTCTTCCAAAATGGTCTACGAATGGAGATCAAATAATTTATACAGGTTATTTGCGCAATAATCCTGATTTGTTTGTTTTAAATCTTACAAAGAGCAAGAGAAGTATTATTTCAAAATATCAAGGGCTTAATGTAACAGGGACATTTGCTCCTGATGGTAAAAAAATACTTCTTACTTTATCAAGAGAGAAACAACCTAATTTATACTTAATAAATACCTCGGGTGAAATACTTCGGCAAGTAACGGTTGGCCCATGTATTGATACAAGTCCGTCGTTTGCTCCAAACGGACAGGAGATAGTGTTTATTTCGGATAGATATGGGTATCCGCAGCTATATATAATGAATATTGACGGTGGAAATGTAAGGAGACTTACAACAAGTGGTTCTTGTGACTCACCTGCTTGGTCTCCACGTGGTGATAAAATTGTTTTTACTATGCGTCAGGCAAGGGGAAGCTATGATTTGTATGTTTATGATTTATCAACGGCTAGAATAACAAAACTTACAAATAATCAAGGAAATAATGAAAATCCTACATGGTCTCCAGATGGCAGGTTTGTTGTATTTTATTCAAACAGATCAGGCAAAGGTGAAATTTATATAATGGCTATTGACGGATCAGGAACAAGAAAACTTGTGGAAATTCCAGGAATATCTTATACTCCATCATGGTCGCCAGTTTTATAGTCAATCAACTTCTGTACTAGTAAATTTTTGCTACTTTAAATTTTCGAACTGATTTTGGCTATTTTACAAGAGACAATATTTTGAAATATTTGCCAAATAAAACAGACAAAAGTTGGTTGGATAAACGGACAGCCTTGAAAATAAAAATTGCGGTGTTGGTGATTCTGGTGGTTTTCATGTTGATTGTATATAGCTAAATCGCTTGAAGTTGCACCGTAAAGAATAAGAAGATATGCTCCTCCTGTGAGATGGTGTAATTTCAACTGATTTGGCTGTAGTAAACAACTTAAACAATGGCATTACATATACCTTAATCTTAATACTTTTACCAATCTTTCATGAAAATCTTATATACTGAGGGTGCTATCTTTCTATCTTCTTTTATATCAATACTATAAGTTGGTTTACTTGCAGTGCAGTTTATGGGTAAGTCAAAAAAAAGCAGGTGTAAAGAAAATTTTCTCTTACCTGTGCTTGCGCTGATCAGAAATCTAATGTTTGCAGGCAATCTTTATACGGAGTAGCAATGAAATATTTAAATACGTTTGGTTTATTGGCAATTTGTATATGTTTAATAGTAGGGTCAAATATTATTTTCTATTCTCCAATACATCTTTATGATTTAATTACCGGACTTCAATCTGCAGACTTTTCAATAACATGGCCTGGAATAAGAATCTTTATAGAGCCTTTTTATTCTTTTGCATTTTATATCCTTGCTTTAAATAGAGATTTTTACAAACCTGTTGTAATTTCATGGATTTTATGGGTTTTGGGAATTATTTTTGTTTACTGCTTAATTTATAAGAAAAGTGTAAAACAGATGTTAGTAAATATGGCTTACTCCGTTATGATTCTTTTTACGGTGTTTTCTTTTGTGGCTTTAATTCCAATTCCTGGTCCCAAACTTGAAAAACCTAAAGGATATATTGCAGTTGATATACATTCGCACACGCTCAGATCTCATGATAATGTCGCTCCTGAAAGTATAAGTTTGAAAGCTCATTTATGGCAGGGTTTTGATGCTTTTTTTAATACTGAACATAATCATTCCAAGGGGTTTTTGACATTTCCAGCTGATACAAGATATAAAATAGTCTATCCTGGGATGCAGATGCGAACGAAAGATGGAGTTTCTGTTATTCTTCTATCTCAAAAAGAATTTAATGGCTATGATTATGAAAATATGTCTCTTGAAGATCTTATGAAAAAGGCGCATGAAAATAATATGTTTGTCGTGATGCCTCATTGGTGGAAGTGGCACGAACATACTTTTGCGAAACTCAAAGATATTGGTATAGATGGTTTTGAAATATACAATTGCGGGTATAGGTATTTTGACAAAAATGAACAAAAATCCATGATAAGTTTTGCAAAAGAAAATAATTTGACAATGTTTGGCGTTACGGATTGGCATGGCTGGGGATATATGTCTGACGTTTGGACTGTTTTTGAAGGCAATACTTTGGAAAATATAGAGATACAGCTTTTGAAAAAGCCTAAAACAAAAGTGCTTTTATACAGAAGAGAACAATCGGGATCCGTTATAAGGTTTATTTTTGAACCTTTCTATGCTTTTTATTATTACATAAGCAATGTAACTTTAAAATATCTAATATCATTTACAATCTGGATTATAGCAGTGTTTTTAATTTTTAAAAGTCGTTTTTTTAAGTATATAAAAAAATATTTGCCGGTTTTTATGGTGGTAGTTTGTGTTCTCGGAGCCATTTACTTTTGTATAATCGTAAGACCATTTACCGATACAAATACAATCGTAATGAAATCTGTAATACCTGCTTTGGCGGGATTTTGCGTATTATGGCTTATTTTGTGTAAGAGCAACAACAATTGTTTGTGAGAAAAGGAAAACATATGACAAGAGGGCTATTTAAATTTTTGCTTATTGATGATGTTTTAAAAAAAGATATTATTTTTTTGAAAAAGATTACTTTGTTTCAAGGATTATCGGATAGATCTTTGGCAAAAATAGCGTTAATCGTATTTAAAAAAACTTATCTTCCAGGCGAAAAAATTTATGAAAGTCGTCATGAGGCAAAAGTTGTTTACATAATTAAAAACGGTCAAATTAAGCCGACAGGAGAAAATTTAAGTAGGGTTGTAGAGCCTGAAGATTTTTTTGGAGAAATATCTCTAATAGGAAATCATAATCATGGTTGCGATGCTGTTGCTTTAAAAGAAAGTGAACTGTATCTTGTTTATCGTGTTAAATTTGAAGATATAATCGAGTCTGATAGTAAAGCCGGTTTAATAATAATGAGAAACCTTGCCTCTTTGTTTGTAACAAGGCTGAATTGTTCTAAATTTTGATTGTTAAACTATTGCCCCAAGCAAGCCATGAGCAAACCGCTTAAAGTAGTACAATTAGGCTATGGAAACGCTCGAAAAAGCAGACAGCATAGTGCATATAAGATACACTACCATTTTGTGTAACGCCTAAAAGCATAAGAAAAACTATATTTGGTAATATTTAGCGTTGTAATAGTAATTCAAATAACAAAAGAAATTTGGTAACGCTGCAAACATAGAGTTTTGAGCAAATCGGAAATAGATGGCAATCACCCATTACCCACTAAGTTGCAGCCCAAAGTTCTCACCAATGCCAAGTAATACAAGTTATTAAAAGTATAACAGCACGAGAGATGTTTCGCCGTCAATTGATTTAAAAAAAGAACTTTGGGGTGGCGGCGTCGGAGCAATGACTTTATTGCAACAGTAGCAAGTAGGAAACAGAAGGGATTCTTGGGCTATGTTGCTAAACAGGGGGTCAAAGATCTACAGCAACAATTACAGCTCTTCAATTTCCACTGCTGATACCGCACGTCTTGCTGTGCGGAGGTTCATTTAAATTTGCCCCCAAGACAAAAAATAGGAAAAACAATAGACCTCTTGCGTAACCAACACATAAAAGTACAATAGAAGTGCTATGAAACAGAAAAAGAAAGCAGGTGGGTCGGGTGTAATGAGTTTAGTATTAATGGAAGTAAAGAAAGGGACATTTGATAAAACAAAGGATAGCAAGGATAGAAGAAAAGATAGGAGGAAGGAAGGCAAAAAGGTTCAAAATAGTACAGAATAGATATATATCGCAAAAGACGCTTTGGACTGCGATTTAACTTGGGTTGCAGGTATTTGTAATTCTAAAATTTAATACTTAGTTGTGCAAGAGGTCCAATGACAGAATCTTCAAAAAATAAAATTTTTATTATTGCGATAATGATTTTTCTTATAGCTTGTTTGTTTTTATATTTTTCCAGAGGAGTTCTTGCCCCTTTTCTTATAGCTGCATTCATTACCTATCTAATATCTCCGTTGGTTGCGACAATACAATCGTACGGGTATAGAAGATGGGTTGGTGTGACAATAATTGCTATTATTGTCATTACTTGTTTTGCCGTCATATTAATGATTTTTGTTCCTATTTTGATTAGCGAGCTCGAAAAACTTAAAATCAGCTCCTTAGATTATTATAAATACTTTTCAAATCATCTTGATATTATAAGAGATAAAGTTGAAATATATATTCCTGTTATTAAACGTTATGATATTTCTGATATAGTTATTACAAAAATTCGTGATTTTGTGTTTTCAAAGGCACATCAGATTCCTGTTTATCTTATGAGTATTTTCTCTGTTTTTTCAATTATAATCTTGATACCTATGCTTGTACTGTCTATGCTGTTAGGAGGAAATAAAAGCATAAATGCAATGATAGCTCTCCTTCCGGCGAGTTATATTGAAACAGTGCTGTCTATTATTTATGAAATAGATGCCATTTTGGGAAGATTTATAAGAGGATGGCTTATAGAAGCTTCTTTTGTTGGAATTATGTCTACAATATTTTTAAGCATTCTTGGTGTTAATTTTGCGTTGATCATAGGTCTTGCTACAGGTATTGTAAGTATGATTCCCTACATTGGTAATTTTATCGGATTAATTTTAGCCCTTGTTGTTGGCGTAATACAGTTTCAAACTTTTGCGATAGCTGTAAAAATAATTATAGTGTACGTTATAGTATGGTTTTTGGATAATAATTTTATTCAGCCTTTAGCCATAGGGCGCAATGTAAATTTAGGTTCCGTTATGGTGGTTTTCGCGATGCTTGCGGGAGGTCAAGTTTTTGGTTTCCTAGGTGTGATTTTTGCGGTTCCAGTCATGGCAATGATTAAAGCAGTTTTGATAATGCTTATACAAAAGTATAAAAGAGCTATCTCTTAGTGCGCATTTTATTACTTTCTGTAAGTGTGCTCGCACAAAATTCAGTAAAAACATGGAGGGGACAGAGGAAGCGTCTGCAAAGAATCATCGACGAAAGCTACTATAATTACTATCTCGTCAATACTTCAAAATATGTTATAAATGCTGCTAACGGGATTTGAACCCGTGATCTCCGCCTTGAGAGGGCGATGTCCTAAACCACTAGACGATAGCAGCATAACAGCTGGTATTCTGCATTTGCTGCAAATACCTAAGTTAAACGCGGGGAGAGGAAGGCAATTATATAAAAAATACCATTATATTTCAATAACATACCCGGTAGAGACCTAATTCTCTTTATTGTTAAACTATCGCCCCGCAAGCAAGCTGTGCGCAAACCGCTTAAAGTAGTACAATTAGGCTATGGGAAACGCTCGAAAAAGGGACAGCATAGTGCATATAAGATACACTAGACCTCTTGCATAACTAATATATAAAAGTACAATAGAAGTACTATGAAACAGAAAAAGAAAGCATGTGGGTCGGGTGGAATGGGTTTAGTATTAATGGGAGTAAAGAAAGCATTTGATAAAACAAAGGATAGCAAGAAGAAAAGAAAAGAAAAAGAGGAAGATAGGTGAGCAAAGAGAAAATTGAGTACAGAGAATATTGTAAAGATGATGTTTGAATACTTTAGGGCAATACCCGAACATATTGTCACAAGAGACAGCTACAATGTCAGCAAAAGTTGTGCATATAGGACTAAAAGCACGTAGAAGAAGTATTAATAATAGTGGGGAATATGCGTTAGATGGGAAAAGGTTCAAAATAGTACAGAATAGATACAGAAACCGCAAAAGACCCTTCGGACTGCGATTTAACTTGAGTTTCAGGTATTTGTAATTTTGAATTTAACACTTAGTTGTGCGGGAGGTCTAATCTTTAAACGTCACGCTTGGTACTGTCGTCATTTTCGCAAGTAGCGCAAATCCATTTAACATGGATACTTGCTTTGGTAAGTAATAAAATTCGTGCTGTTTGTCACAACATTGACAAAGTTTTTAGAAACATTTACAGTGGTCTTATAGAAAAA
>BNVZ01000045.1 GCA_025998475.1 Endomicrobiia bacterium
AGGAGTGGCTAAGGTCTAAGGATGGCGGGTGGAAGTGGCTGAACTTGCTTGACGGGTGGAGATGGCTGAAATCGCTTGACGGAAAGGCATGGCTAAGGTCTAAGGATGGCGGATGGGAGTGGTTGAGATGGAATGACTGGCGGAAGCAGGAGAAGCAGTGGCTGCCGTACCCGCCGGACGAATTGCGCTCGCCTGCCGCTGTCGGGTGGTGGTGGCTAGACTCGCCTGATGGGAAGGTGTGGCTGAGGTCGGATGACGGGAAGGTATGGCTGAGGTCTAAAGATGACGGGTGGGAGTGGCTGAGCTCGCCGTTTGGCGCGCAGCCTTGGTGGCTGAAGGGGAAGGGTGATGACGGGAAGGCATGGCTGGAGTCCAAGTATGGGAAGGTATGGGAACGGGAGCAGCAGGAGTTGCGGGAGCAGCGGGAACTAGAACAGCGGGAACGGGAGCAGCGGGAGCGTGAGCGGCAGGAGCAACAACAGCTGCAGCAGCAACAGCAGGAATTGGAGCAGCTGCTGCGCGATCATCTGCGGAGAGAGCCAGTAGGAGCAGGGGGAGGATAAGGTAACGGAGGCACTTAGAATACTTGAAATAGATAAAACTGAAGCAAACGTGACTTTAGATGATTGCTGATCGGGCTTGCAAAAAGCTGGCTTTGAAATATCATCCTGACAAAACAGTGGCAGTTCCGAATCAACTGAGGCGTTCAAACTACTTAACGAAGCTTATGAGAGATTGGTAAACATATTGACAAATGTATGAAAGATATAAAGTGAATAGGGAAAGATTCGACTTATTTGAGCGTGGTGGTTGTCTATTTTGCAGGTTTGTAAGTTTAAATATCTATGTTTATCAAGGAGTGTAAAAATGGTAACACCAATGGAATTGTTTGTTAAAGAAATGCAGGATCTTCTTTTGCCGGATGAAGCCTATATATTGGACGGTTCTCAGGAAGAAGCCGAAAAATTAGTGGCTGTTGCTGAAAAATCTGAAGTTGACGGGAAAATTGTTTTAAAAAAGCTCAATGGTCAAGAGTATCCAAATTCATATTATCATCGTTCAAACCCTAACGATGTTGCCCGTACAGAACATTTAACTTTTGTATGTACCCCTACGGAAGAACAAGCCGGTCCAAATAATAACTGGATGGAACCAATCGAAGCGAAAGAGAAAATGACAGGGCTTTTCAAAGGAGCAATGAAAGGAAGAAAGATGTATGTAATTCCATTTGTTATGGGAAATCCAAAGTCAAAATATGCAAAAAACTGTGTTCAGGTTACCGATTCAGTTTATGTTGCTTTAAGTATGAGAGTTATGTCCAGAGTGGGTAAGCAAGCCGTTGAAAGAATTGGCGGCTCTTCTGACTTTTTTAGAGGAATTCACTCAATTGGAGACGTAAATCCGGATAGAAGGTTTATTATGCATTTCCCTCAAGAAAATCTTGTTATGAGTTTTGGATCAGGATATGGTGGCAATGCTTTGCTGGGCAAGAAGTGTTATTCTCTTAGAATCGGTTCGTATTTAGGTTATCAGGAAGGGTGGCTTGCTGAGCATATGATTGTTATAGGGGTTCAGACTCCAAGTGGCAAAGTAATGTATTTTCTTGGCGCTTTTCCTTCTGCGTGTGGTAAGACAAATCTTGCTCTGCTAGAACCTGTGTTGAAAGGGTATAAAGTTTGGACTTTAGGAGATGATATAGCTTGGATTAATATCGGTGATGATGGGCAGCTGTACGCGATTAATCCTGAAGCTGGTTTTTTTGGAGTTGCTCCGGGAACCGGTTACAAGACAAATCCTGTTATGATGAAAACGCTTAAGAACGATAAATTTTTCCCGACATTGTTTACAAATACTGCGATTGATAACAGTAATAATACCCCGTGGTGGGAAGGCGTTTCTGATGAAGTTCCCTTGGATTTAACCGATTGGCAAGGGCAAAAATATGATAAAAATTCAGATAAATCTGCGGAGCATCCAAATTCAAGGTTTACAGTTTCAATTTATAACTGCCCTACTCTTTCGTCAGAGTATGATAATCCCAATGGCGTTCCTATTTCGGGGATAATTTTTGGTGGACGCAGAAAGAGCACAATACCTCTCGTATATGAAGCAAAAGATTGGGACAGCGGTGTTTTTACGGCATCAATAATAGGCTCTGAAACTACAGCGGCTTCAAGCGGGCAGGTTGGAAATGTAAGACGAGATCCTATGGCTATGCTTCCTTTTTGCGGGTACAATATGGGCGACTATTTGCAGCATTGGCTTAATATGGGCAAAAAAGCAAAAAAACTTCCAAAAATATTTATGGTAAACTGGTTTAGAAAAGATGAGAATGATAAATTTATGTGGCCGGGATTTAGAGATAATTCTAGAATTATAAAGTGGATGATAGATAGAATTGAAGGCAAAACAGGGGTTGTGGAGTCTGAAATAGGATTGTTCCCCCAAGATAATGCCATAGATTTAAGCGGGTTGAACATAAAAAAAGAAACGATGGAGAAGCTGTTAAAAGTAGACAAAGAAGATTGGAAAAAAGAGGTTGTAATGATAGAGGAGTTTTATTCCAAATTTGGCGATAAGATACCGCGTGAATTAAGAGATTATTTAACGGATCTTAAAAAGAAACTTGGAATGTAAAATTTTGTTATTCTTGCAATGAAAAAGCAATCATTTGGGATTTGTGCTTGTTGTGCTTGTTGTATTTGGAACATCTTGCCGAGAAGGTGATATTGGATACTTAAACAGAAATAGAGTAATATTGACAGCAACTTGGTAGGAGTTTTTAGATAAATCCTAGAGGAAAAAATGGTAGAATACAATCACTCTGAAGTAGAAAAGAAATGGCAAAAAAAATGGATGGAAAATAAAACTTTTGAAAGTAAAGAAGATTTGAGCAAAGAAAAATACTATTGTCTCGAAATGCTTCCTTATCCATCTGGTAATTTGCATATGGGACATGTGAGAAATTATTGTATTGGAGATGTTTTTGCCCGTTTCCATAAGATGAAGGGCAAAAATGTTTTGCACCCTATTGGTTGGGATGCTTTTGGTCTTCCTGCCGAAAACGCCGCTATAAAAAATAAAATTCATCCGGCAAAATGGACAAAGCAAAATATTGCCCGTATGAGAGATCAGTTAAAAGCTTTGGGCATGTCTTACGACTGGGATAGAGAAATAACGACTTGCGACCCGGAATATTATAGGTGGAGCCAATGGTTGTTTATAAAGATGTGGGAAAAGGGATTGATTTTTAGAAAAAGTGCGAATGTAAATTGGTGCCCGTCATGTCAAACTGTTCTTGCAAACGAGCAGGTGTCAGGTGGTATGTGCTGGAGATGCGACAGTCGCACTGAGCACAGAGATTTGGAACAGTGGTTTATAAAAATTACAGATTATTCCGATGAACTTTTAGAAGAACATAAGCAGCTTGGCGGTTGGCCTGAGCAGGTTCTATCTATGCAGAAAAATTGGATAGGGAAATCTTTTGGTGAGGAAATTGATTTTACGTTGTTAGGGACAAATAAGAAGTTAAAAGTATTTACAACAAGACCAGATACTCTTTTTGGCGTGGCTTTTATGGTTATAGCCCCTGAGCACGAAATTATAAACGAAATGAAGTCACAAATTGCAAATTATGACAAAGTTGTGCAATATGCGCTTGCAAGCAGTAGAAAATCAAATATAGAAAGATCCTCATGTAAAGAAAAAACCGGTGTAAAACTTGAAGGTATTAATGCAATAAATCCTGCCACAGGGGGGAAAGTTCCTGTTTTTATGGCAGATTATGTTTTAACAGTATACGGTACCGGTGCCATTATGGCAGTGCCTGCACATGACCAGAGGGACTGGGAATTTGCAAAAAAATACAATATTCCCATTGTAGAGGTTATAAAAGGAGACAGTCCTGTATCTGTCGAACAGCATGTCTATGAAGGCGAGGGTATTCTTGTAAATTCAGGACAGTTTAATGGAATAAAATCCACGGAAGCTTTTGATATAGTTTCCCAGTGGGTTGATAAGCAGGGTTTTGGTAAAAAAACAATAAATTTTAAACTTAAAGACTGGCTTATATCCAGACAAAGATGCTGGGGAACGCCTATACCAATGATTCATTGTGAAAAATGCGGTATTGTTGCTGTGTCTGAAAAAGATTTGCCAGTGTTTCTTCCCGAAGATGTTGAGTTTACAGGAGAAGGTGAATCGCCGTTAAAGTCAAGCAAAACTTTTGTAAATGTAAAATGCCCAAAATGTGGTGCAGACGCAAAAAGAGAAACCGATACAATGGATACGTTTATAGATTCTTCGTGGTACTACGCAAGATACTGCGACGTTCATAACAACAATGCCATTTTTGACGGTGCAAAATTAAACTATTGGGCGCCTGTAGATTGCTATATTGGGGGGATAGAACATGCGTGCATGCATTTAATATATTCAAGATTTTTGTATAAAGTTATGAGAGATTTAGGTCTTGTAAAACACGATGAACCATTTACAAATCTTTTAACACAAGGCATGGTAACACTAGACGGAAGCGTTATGTCAAAATCAAGGGGGAATGCTGTAAGTCCTGATAAAATTATCAAAGAGTACGGCGCGGATACTACAAGACTTTTTATTCTTTTTGCGGCTCCACCTCAAAAACAATTAGATTGGTCTTCTGACGGAGTTGAGGGATGCTGGCGATTTATCAACAGAGTATGGCGTCTTTTTGATGTAGTTAATGCAAAATCTGACGCTAGCGCCTCTGAAAAAGACGTAAAAGATCTTTTAAGGATAATGCATCGGACAATAAAAAAAGTTACCGAGGATATAGAAAGAGAATTTCAGTTCAATACTGCGATATCTTCTATTATGGGGTTGGTTAATTCTTTATATGCTTATAAATATCATTCAAACGATAATGGCGTCTCTCTTGAAGTATATAAGATTGTAGTTCTTTTGATGGTTCCTTTTGCACCTCATACTTGTGAAGAAATATGGGAAAGACTAGGGCATAAAGAATGCGTATCTGCTTACGCATGGCCGGATTTTGATGAGAATATGATAAAAGAGCCATCTATAGAACTTCCTGTGCAGATAAATGGAAAACTAAAAGGCAAGATAGTGGTTTCGGCAGACGCATTGGAAAATGAAGTTAAAAATATTATCAATTCAGATAACAAGGTTATGGCTTATTTAAAAAATAAGCATGTAGTAAAATTTATATATGTTAAAAATAAAATAGTTACAATAGTCGTAAAATAGTGGAGGATTAAATGAAACAATCTAGAGTAGTTTTATCTTTGTTTGCGCTTTTTTTGACGCCTTTGGTATCTTGTACGTCCATTCACAATTCTGCTGGGCAAGCTGAGAATGTTAAAAAAGTATATGTAAAACCGTTTATAAATAATGCTAATCAGTCTGGTCTTGAAGTAAAATTTACAAATGAAGTTATGAAAGAGATAATGGAAAACGGGAGGCTCTCTTTAGTATATAACGAAACAGAAGCTGATGGTATTATTATGGTTACAATTATCAAATATACTCTGAAGCCTCATACGATGCTTGGAAAATATAAACTTTCTGTTGTAGCGGATGCCTCGTTGATTGATAAGAATAATAATGCTACCTTGTGGGCTGAACATGACATGGAAGACACCGAAACTTATAAAGACTCAAGCGAAAACAGTGCTGATGGCGCTGATGCAGTGGGCGATGATATGACCGAAGAAGGAGCTAGGCAGCTTGTTTGGGAAAAAATGTCAAAAAAGATTGTAAGGAGTGTAGTTAAAGAGTTTAAGTCTGTAACCAGTGGGTCCGAAAAGAAAGTTCCTGCGTAAGTGTTCTTTTTGTTTCATAAACGTCTAATTTGTCTTTTGATATATCGATGCCTACAAATTTAAGCGCATAAGGCTTTTGGCATTTTATGCTTACTTTTTGGTATTAGCTTCTTGCTTTCAAATATTTGCATGTTGTAAACGAATGTTTACGCACCAGCAACCTCGCACCTTGAGCTTTTATCTTGTGGCGTTGAAAATCTTGTGACCACTGACCACTTTGGGCTTAGCTCAAAGGCTCTATAAGACGATCTCCAACACCCTTATACACTTAAGTTGTACTTCTTTTTAAGGAACAACTATAAAAATACTTGTTTTGTGTCGCTTCAATCGTGGTCGCAAGTCGTCGCTTAAACTCAAAAGATACTTCTAAGTAGCTGTTTGTGCTTGCCCATTGACTGTCATTGTGAACTTAATTTGGTATCTCGTTTTTATTACTTTGGATCAACTAATGCCTATTTTAAAAGTACAAGATTTTAATAAACTAATATCTTCTAAAAAAATATTTCCGGTTTATCTGTTTGCAGGCGAAGAGTCTTATCTTATCAGCGCGTGTCTTGATAAAATGGAGAATCTTATTGCTGCAAATAATTTAAATAAAGAGATTTTTTATGCCGCAGAATCGTCTGCAGGAGATATTTTAAATGCTGTTTGGACTCTTCCATTTTTAAGTGGGATTAGAATTGTTATCGTTAAAGGCGTTAACAAAATGAAAGCTGCTGATGTCGAAAGACTTACAAGTTATTTGTCAAATGTTATAGACACATCATGTTTGATACTTCTATATTCTTATAATTATAAAAAAGAGACTATTGTAAAAAGAAAGGAATTGATAAATAAATGTATTACCTCAAGAGACTGTGTATTTGTAGATTGCAGAAAACAGTATGAAAGCGAAGTGAAAGAATTTATTAAAAGTGAATTTGCTAAAAGAGGTAGCACGGTTTCACATGATGTTGCTTTAAGAATTATTGATGAAAACGGAACAGATTTGTTGAATATTTCAAACGAGATAGAAAAAGTGTCGTTATTTGTGGGTAAAAATAGAAAAGATATTACTGAAAAAGATTTGGAAAAAATCAGCGGATATACAAAAGAAGTAAATATATATGCATTGTCTTCTAATATTGAGGCAAGAGATTTAAAAAAGGCAATCTTTGTTTTGGAAAAGCTTTTAAGCCAAGGGGAAGATCCGGTCATGATCCTTTCGGCGATTTCTTCTGCCGTAAGAAAAATACTTAATGCAAAAAGTATGATTGAAGAGCAGAATATGTCTATTGCTGAAATTGCTTCAGCTCTTAGGATACATAATTTTTATGCGAGCGCTTTTTTTACAAATTTAAAGAAGCACGATACGAAGACATTGCAAGAAAGTTTAAAAATAATACTAAAAGCAGATACTGCAATCAAAACAGGAAGTTCTGATGCGATATCGGCGTTGGAGAAAACGATACTATTTATTTGCAAATAATCCGTAGCCAATTGCGCAAAGTTGTCTTTTAGCATTACGACAAACATGTAATAAATTGTGTTAAAAATTAGTATAAAAATAGAATCATGTAAAGAGTTATTTGGTTTTTTCGTTCCAAGCAAAAAGCGATAGATTAGAGCCAGTCGGATAAACTTATGAGAGATAAATTTGATGAAACAAGATTTTAAGGTATCGATTATTGTACCTGTATATAATGTGGATGAATATTTACGTAAGTGTCTGGACAGCATAGTTGGACAGACATTAAAAGACAGGGAAATAATTATTATTAATGATGGCTCTACTGATAACAGTCTTGAAATAATTAAAGAGTATGAGGCTAAGGATACCAGTATAAAAATTATAGATAAACAGAACGAAGGGTATGGGAAAACCGTAAACAAAGGTTTGGATATTGCACGAGGAGAATATATTGGTATTGTAGAATCAGACGATTGGGTTGAACCTAATATGTTTGAGAAGCTTTATAATACGGCAAAATTGTACAATGTTGATATTGTAAAGAGTGCGTATTATGAATATAATTCCAAAAATCAAAGAATGGTATTATCCTCAATTCCTTGGCGAAACCTAAATAAGGTAATTACCCCAATAGAAGAAAGTAGTATATTCCATTGTGGGATACAAGTGTGGTCATACATATATAAAAAAACTTTTCTCAATAGAAATAAAATACGCTTTTTAGAAACGGCAGGAGCATCGTATCAAGATATTTCTTTTAATTTTAAGGTTTTATCACTTGCAAAGTCAGCGTACTTTTTAAAAGATGCTTTTGTGCATTATCGTTCAGATAGCGTGAGTTCGTCAATAAATAGCAAAGATAAGGTTTTTTGTGTTTGTGATGAATTTAAAGAAATTAGTAATTTTCTTGATGAACGTCCTGTTATAAAATCAAAGATAAAAACAATATGTAATAGATACAAGTTTGGTAGTTATAGATGGAATTATTACAGGCTCAATGGCAAAAACAGGGATCTTTTTGCAAAAAGAATGAAAAGCGAATTTAAGCGCGACATAGAAAACGGTAACTTCGATAAATCTTTGTATACTCCAGAAGACTATAGAAAATATATTTATTTTTCCAATTACGGAGATAAGTTATACTTAATGCACTACCATTTTGCCAAAGCTATGAGATTTATAAGAAGTATATTCTTTCATGTATCAGTCAACAATAGCATAAGGAGAGTTTTCGTTTTTGGTATAAGAGTTTATAAACATAAAGTCTAGATGCTTAGATTCTGGAGCCCCGCCCCTACAATGCTTTTAGATTCTAATTCTAAAAATGTTAACTCTGATCTTATTTCTTTCTAATTCTATTTACTCTTAAGATTAGTAAAATCGTTTTTTTTAACTTCTAGGTTTAAATCTTAAACTCTTAAAACCAGCTTAGCTTTCGATGTCATTTTACATGATATGATGCAAAAACTTGATACATAGCATGGAAAAGTTGTAGAGTACTCCTAAGCGCTGGTTGTTGAACTTGCGGTGCTATAAGTCGTACCACATCAAGAAAAACTAAGACACGAAAGGAACATCATGACGAAAACAAAATTATTAATTGTTAAACTATTGCCCCACAACTTGCTGTAGGGCACCGCTTGTAGTACAATTAGGCTATGGAAACGCTCGAAAAAGCAGACAGCATAGTGCATATAAGATACACTACCATTTTGTGTAACGC
>BNVZ01000046.1 GCA_025998475.1 Endomicrobiia bacterium
CATCACCATCATCATAAATAAAATAATCAAACACTTCTTCATCCCTTCCCCCTTGGCTATCTTCATACTTTTCACTCTTAGCTCTTCCCTTCGTCCATTTCCCTTGGATATTCTTCGTTATTTCCATAAAAAACGCAAAGCCAGCTAACTTTAGTTGATTATACTGTAAAAATATTTAACAGTGTATCAAAACACTTGTCAGCTGGCTGCTAATGTGTACTACTTGGTTGAAGGTTGAACCTCAAAGGTTTGAACCTACCAGAACACTCCAAAATCCACTTCAAGTTCACTTCCACAGTCCTGCTATACTGTGTCCATGATTGCAAACCATCTCTACTTAATTCTGTACTCTTCATTTGCTTCCGCAACACATCACAGTTTTTCTATGTTTATCTCTTTTATTGTTTGAAGTTCTCATTTTACTGATTCGACTTCCAGAGTGCTCTCATTCTGTTTTCACGTTACACTATAGTTAAATCGCTTTAAATTCGCCTTAAATTGTACCATAGTAATAGTTTCAAAGATGTGAGGGACTTCTTACTATTTTTTTACCAGTGGATTTATTCAGTCACAATATTTCCATTAATATTTTTTTCAATTCTGTTAGATGGATTCCAACCTTTTCTTTTTGCTTTTCCTCTGCTCTTTTTTTTTCTCTCTTTTGCTCTTCCTGCTCTTCCTCTCCTTTACCCCTCTGCTCTTTCTTTCTTTGCCCCCTCTGCTCTTTCTGCTTTTTTTCTCTCTCTGCCCTTTCTCTTTTGCTGGCTCTGGTTTTTCTGTTGACGGTAATTTAGGCAATAGTTTTTCAGTCCCTTGTTTTTCAACCGTTGGTTCTATCACTGTTTCTGGCACTGGCGGTGTTACTGCTACAAACTTGTTTGGAGTAATGTCTCTTCTGTCTGCAAGTTCAGCATCATTTGTATCAGTTGAAGAAATACACGAACTTATTATCAATCCTATCATCAGCATTGCTGCTAATCCTATCGTTCTTTTCATTATTATCCCTCTCTTTTTTTATCCTGCTTTAAAACCTTCTTCTTGAAAACTACTCTACAACCTCTGAAAAACAAAATCGAAACTAGCGACAATAAATACTCGCTATATCTGCGATATCATTTTCTTCTTGAATTAATACATAAATTTGTGAAATACTTGTAAAAGTTTTGCGCAAGACTCGTAAAACTTTTGTGAAAGATTTGTGAAATATTGTTTGTAATATGTTCATCCCACAAATTTTAAAATCTTTCCTCTTCCTTCCATTGCGGCAGGCAGTACCAACTCATTCCCCTGCCTAATTATACATGCCTCTTCCTCCTTTTACTTTTTATATTCGTACTTCTTCCTTTTCATTACCCTGCTTGCCTGCCATCTTCCTTTTTACATCTTCTTTCAACGTCTAATCCCTCTCCTCATATGCTCTAAAATACTCAAGCCTTCTTCAAATACTAAAACCTTCCCCTAAAATCCTCATATCCTTCTCTTTCTTTTCTGTGCTCTTAGTGCTCTCTTTTTTTTCTCTCTATGTTTTCCCAAAGTTCTCCATTTTTTCTCTCTCTTCCCTTATTTTTTCCTTAAAATCTTTTTCTTGTAAACTGACCTTCAAACTCCTAAGAACAAAACCATAACTATCTGCAAATAACTCCTCTTTGTTTTTTATAACATTAAATTATTCGCTATTTAAAATGGTACAAAATGAGTATTTGTGTGTCTCTTGTTTGGGCAACTTGACTCAAGTAAACTACTCTCTAGATTTATAACTCTTGATTTGGTTAACTGCTCTCTAGATAGGTATTAAACTTCTCCGCATTACAGTTTTGACTAAACTTAAAACTTTCAAAGTTTCATCTTCGGACAATTAACGTGGAGTCCTTAACACTGGATTTACTTTTTAAGTCTTTGACCCTTTGCTTTCAAGTCTTTTGTGGTTTTCTTCATGAGTCATGTAATCATATTGGAACTTTATTTGTCAAGTCCTTACATCTCACAACATTGAATTTGACTTTTGTTAAGAAAGACAGCGGATTGTACGTACTAAAGCTTTATCTGTCAAATCTTTGTAGAATCTCGTATCAAATTTTGTCACAATAACAAAAAAGTTGTTAAATATCTATGCAACATTTGCGTAAGATTTGTACGGCTTCAAAGCTCTTAAACCTTAAAAAGTTTCTTTAAATCCTTTAAATCAATCCCTTAAAAAAACCAAATTCAGATTGTGTAAAGTCCCTTTGATAAGGTAAAAGCAAAGGCAACTTTACACAATCAGTTCTTCAATCTGTTTCCACCGCTCCCTTTGACAATCTGAATATATCTCTTTGTCTGTCTTGGCTCTTTTTCCTCCATTTCCCTGTATCTCTGCCTCTCTCCACTTTATAACCACACCAGCCCTATCTTGTCGTAAAAAAACATCACTTACTAAAAAACAAAGATATGGCAACAACGACTTGCCTTTTTAGTTTTAGAGAAACCCAGAATATACACCTTTCATGCGTTTGTTATGACATGTGACTAATATTACAATCACCTAATCGGAGTCCCGGTTAACCTCACAAGGCTTCTAAACTCTTTTATAAGTTTTAATGTAGTTTTGCCCGGCTTACCGTCTCCAATTTGCCTTGAATCAGCGATTACCACAGGTATTATTTCCGCTGCAGTACCTGTTAAAAAGCATTCATCCGCAGTATAAACGTCATAAGTGCTAATGCGTTCTTCTTTTACAGGAATTTTCAATTTATTTTTTGCAATTTCTATGGCGGCACCTCTTGTTATTCCTGCTAACGCTCCATCTGATGGCGAAGGCGTATAAAGAACGTCATCTTTTACCAAGAAAATATTATCACCCGTACATTCAACCACATATCCTTCAGAATTTAACATTATGGCTTCCATAACACCGCTTCTTGTTGCCTGTATTTTTGCAAGTATATTATTCAAATAATTTAGAGATTTTATATTTGGACTTAAAGAATCTTGTCTTATTCTTCTGATAGAAACTGACACAATTTCCATACCATTGTTATAAAGTTCTTCAGAATACAACGAAATACTATCCGCAATAATTATTATTGACGGCATAGCGCAATTTCCTGGATCGAGACCTAAATTTCCACAACCTCTCGTAACTACAAGCCTCATATAAGCTTCAGAAAATTTATTTGCTAAGAAAGTTTTGATAACAGCTTTTTCCATCTCTTTTTTATCAATTGGTATTGTAAGATTAATTGCCTTTGCTGAATCCCACAATCTATCCAAGTGTTCTTTTAATCTAAAAACTCTTCCGTTATATGCTCTTATTCCTTCAAAAATACCGTCTCCATAAAGCAAACCATGATCAAATACAGAAATTTTTGCATCTTCTTTTTCTACAAGCTTCCCATCAAGATAAATTTTCATATCCATCTCCCTTTATATCCATCAATAAACGCATATATTCACATAATCGGCTGACTTTATATCCGTTCGTTGTATCAAAAAAAATGTCGCAAATCAACAAATTATATCCGGACCACGGAAAACATATACTTTATTAGCTGTCGTCGCAATTGTTCCCTCAAATGTGAAGTGAAGCTAACAGCAATAAATATTTACGCAAGAGGCCTATTATTTTTTTTTATAGATGCAACTGTCATAGAAGCTATACCTTCACCTCGACCGAGAAATCCTATTTTTTCGTTTGTAGTTGCTTTTATTCCTATTCGCTCTTTCTTCAATTTGATAACTTTAGAAATATTTGTTTTCATTTCGGTAATAAAAGGATATATTTTTGGAGCTTCAGCCACCACTGTAATATCAACATTATTAATAGAAAACTTCTTTTCCTTTAACTCCTTATAAACTATTTCTAAAAGACAAACACTTGAAATATTCTTATATTTGGGATCCATACTAGGAAAGAAATGGCCTATATCGTTTAATCCTGCTGCACCAAGCAGCGCATCCATTAATGCATGTACAAGGACATCCGCATCGCTGTGCCCGTCAAGCCCTTTGGTATTTTTTATTTTTACACCACCTAAAATAAGTTCTCTGCCTTCTTTAAACCGATGAACATCGTATCCAAATCCTACGTACATTCTTTTTATCCTCAAACAATAAATTTTTAAGATTTTAATAATTTTTCAGCTAATGCAAAATCCTGCTTTGTTGTCACCTTGAAATTTGGAAACTTTGTTTCAACAGCAGAAACTTTAATTTTTAGGTTTTCTATTAATTGCGAATCATCAGTAATATTTGTAGATACTTTTTTAGAATAAGCTTTTTTAAGAAGAGTACTTTTAAAAATCTGTGGGGTTTGAGTGTTTCTTAAAAAAACTCTGTTTAAAGTTTTTAATATTTTATTGTTATTTGCGACTAATTTAATGGTATCTTTGGTTTTTTCAACCGCAGTAGCCGCTTTTGTTTTTTTAGCTTCTTTTAGAACAGCTAGGATATCCTTCTTCGATATTAAAGGTCTTGCAGCATCATGCACGGCAATAAAATCAATATCATCTCTAACAAGCGCGAGTCCGTTTTTGACCGAATCAAATCTCTCTTTACCTCCTGATACGCATTCAAAACTTGTTTTATATTTTGCGATCAAAGATTTGAGAATATTTGAAGGAACAACCACAATTATTTGTTTAAAATTTTTTATTGACGAAAACGCGTTCACGCTCCACAAAAACATAGGTTTATTGTTAAGCTTTAAAAATTGTTTGGGGATTTTATTTCCAAACCTTTTGCCCAAACCCGCGGCTACTATTATTGCAGCATTTCTCATATAAATTCCCCTATAATGTTTCCAAAAAATTACTTTTCCTGTTAGCGTAAACACTGCAGATGTTATAGTTAATACAAAGACAAAAATCTGTCTTCACCATATAACAAATACAACCGCTCAAATCAACCACGACTGTTGTGCCAAAAACAAAATTACAAAATAAATTTCTTGAAAAGTTGTTCTGCAATTTTAGTGTCAGGATGTTTTCCTGTCCATATTTCAAAAGCACAAGCGCCTTGATGAATTAGCATTCCTTCCCCTGTAAAAATTTTTAATCCATTATTCTTTGCAAACTTTACGAAAGGAGTTATCTTGTTATAAATTAAATCGTATATAATCAAACCATTTTTAGCTTTACCCACGTTAAACGGTAAAATATCATCTTTTTTCATACCACAGGAAGAACTGTTAACAAGCAAATCTATTTTGGGGAGAATATCTGCTACTTTACTTATATCGATACTTCTTATTTTAAATGTTTTTGCAAGATACTCGGCTTTGGCTAATGTTCTGTTTGCTACGTATATATTCTTTGCCTTAACGGTTTTTAACGCATACGCTATTGCTCTTGCAGCGCCACCAGATCCTATTATCAACACGTTTTTATTTTTTAAATTAACTTTTTTTGAATCTAAATCACAAATAAATCCAAGATAATCGGTGTTGTATCCACAAAGTTTACTGTTTTTAACTGCAACTGTATTTATGCTTCCTATTTTTTTCGCAGATTTATCTATGGTATCAACGTGTTTCATTACAGTAACTTTGTGCGGCACTGTTACATTAAAACCGCTAAACTTTAGAATCTTTAAAGATTCTATCGTTTTTTTAAGATTTAACATATCCGGTTCAAAAGCAAGATAAGCGCAATTTAATTTCTCTCTCTCAAACCATTTATTCTGCATCTGCGGTGAAAATGAGTGTTTTACTGGACACCCCAGAATTGCAAATAGTTTTGTTTCGGTATTTAGCATTTAAATCCTTACACGCATCAGAGACATCTATTCTGCATCTGCGGTGAAAATGAGTGTTTTACTGGACACCCCAGAATTGCAAATAGTTTTGTTTCGGTATTTAGCATTTAAATCCTTACACGCATCAGAGACATCGCTCTGTTTTTAGTATTAAGATCCATAAAACATCCTATCGCTTTGCTAGTTCGCCTAGTGCTTGCATATATTTTCAAGCGATCGCAAACGTACCAATACAAAAGCTAGTCGGCTATATAATCTACCATTTTTATTTTTGCTTTGGGATAAAAATGCTCTAAAATTTTTTTATATGTTTTACCTTTTTCAGCCATACCTTTAGCACCCCATTGACATAAACCAAATTTATGTCCATAACCTTTGCCTTTAAAATAAACCTTATCGCCTTTTACCTTAATGGAGTTGAATGCATGACTTTTTATTTTATATTCGTCAATCGCAAGACGAAATTTATAGGCATTTAACATCGTTTTACCTTTGGAATGTATTATTTCAAGTTCTTTTATTGCGCCTGCCGGTGTTTTTCCTTTAATTTTTATCTTCTTTATTTTGCCGATGTTATTATTTGCAAGTTTTTTGCTTATTAGATTTGCGTCTATCTCCTGCTCCCATTTTGTATGTGGAGCTTTACAACAATAGCCGCATTTTACACCTTTTAAGTAAGGCTTTTCCCAATTCCACACATATTTTGGATTGTCTGTACGACCTCCACAATTAGAGTGAAAAAGTGTTTGGGCAAATTCACCTTCATATGTTAAAACTTCTCCTTGAGTTTCTCGAACGGCTTGATCTGTTGCATGAACTTCATCGCTTAGCCCACCGTAAATCTGACAATGTGTCGTAGCGCACACATTAAATCCCTGATGCGCATGTCTGCTTAAATTACTAAGTGCATATGTTCTGCTTATAACAGCTTGTGCTTTTAAGGCTTCTTTACCAGAAGCAGAGCCTATCTCTTTTGGCAAAACACCTTTTACATAGTCTTCTATAGTTAAAATATTAACGACATTCATTTTGTTACCCGATTTTATTAATTTTAAATACCCCTGATATGGCTTAGAGTTAACAAAAATTATACCGTTAGAAGGATTGATCTTTACAGGCAAAGATAATCCGTACTTCTTCATCTTAACACCTTTTGCCGAATGAGAAACATTAACGGTGCCTTTTGTAAGTTTCAACTTTCTGTTTGACGCGTCCAAAACATAGAAATCTTTTGAACTTCCCAACTCTAAAGATGTTGCATCAATCATTATACCTACAGCTATATTCTTTTGAACTTTCCCTATGCTGTATGCGTTTGCGCATAACAGTGATACTAATAATGCACATGTAATTATTTTTTTCATTTGTTATTGGCTCTATAGACATTAGTACTATACATGATTTTCCCAATTTTGCAAGCAGTCTTTGAAAGTTCTTATTATAACCCAACAACAAACTAAACCATCCTTTCATTTTACTCTATCATCAAACAAATCTTTAAGATATTTCTATAGTCGACGTGCTCATTGTATATAATTTTATCACATAATCAAAATCAAACTAAAAAATGTTATTTGGACTTCTAAAAGTAAGACTCATAAGACATTTGCTCAAAAAAAGCAGTAGACCTCCCGCACAACTTGAGTATTAAATTTTAGAGTTACAAATACCTGCAACCCAAGTTAAATCGCAGTCCAAAGGGTCTTTTGTAATTACTAAATTGTTCCTTAAGAAACAAGTATAATGAACCTCCGCACAGCAAGCTGTGCGGAGGTTCATTAGACCTCTTGCATAACTAATATATAAAAGTACAATAGAAGTACTATGAAACAGAAAAAGAAAGCGTGCGGAAACAGATGGAATGGGTTTAGGCGATTAATGGGAGTAAAGAAAGGGACGTTTGACAAAACAAAGGATAGCAAGGAGTAAGAAAAGAAAAAGGGGGAGTGGGTGAGCAAAGAGAAAATTGAGTATAGAGAAGATGGTAAAGATGATGTTTTAGTACTTTAGGGCAATATAGGACGTATTATCAGATAGGAGACAGTTACAATGTCAGTGAAAGTTGTGCATATAGGACTAAAAGCACGTAGAAGAAGTATTAATAAAGAGTGGGGAATATGCACTAGATGGGAATAGGTATTGATAAACAAAGCGCTAGAAGTAAAAGTAGCAGTGATTATGCTAGAGATTGATGCAAAGACCTAAAAAAACAGCGAAAGTGGCAAAGCAAGAAGAAAAAGAGACATACAATAAAGGCATTGGTAGTAGTTAAATTAAAGGTGAGCAAATAATATGCACAACGATTGATAGGGCAAGGAGCACGATTTTGGTTTATTTTAGTAGGCATGTATTTATGCAAAGAAAGACAATAAGATACATGGCAGATACAGTTTAGGAGGCCTTAGGCAGAATACATACAAACACACTAGTTCTAAAAAAAGAGATCAAAGAAACACCCACTGACAAAAGAAGATAAAGAGTTAAATAGGGAGATTTCATCAAAAAGGATTATAGTGGAAAATATCAAAAGTATTTGTTAAAAGGTTCAAAATAGTCTAAAGAATAGATAAGTAATCGCAAAAGACGCTTTGGACTGCGATTTAACTTGATTGCAGGTATTTGTAATTCTGAATTTAATACTTAGTTATGCAAGAGGTCTATTCTAAGACCCTGTCTTTAACTTTCTCCAATCCGTAATGATCTTGGTCCAAAATTTCTTTTGCCCTGTTTAAATCCAAATTATCGGCAGTAAATTTTTCCCAAGGTAAATCCAAAATCCATTCAATGTAAGTCCTTATAACAGTAGCCTCAGGAGACATAGGCATCATTTTTTCAAGTCTTGATATTTCTTTTTCCGCGGCATCTCTTGCAGCTTGAGGCATTTTCATATTTTTTAACTTTTTTTTAAGTTCATCAGCATCCTTTTGGACATCGTCCTTTTGCTTAAGCTCTTTTTGAATAGCTTTCATCTGTTCCGTAAGATAATATTCTTTTTGCGTTTTTCCTATTTGATTTCTTACTCTGCTTCTTGTTTTGCTTTTGCTTCTGCTTTTTCTTTTTCTTGTTTTACTAGTGCTTCTTCTGCTGCTATTCTTAATCTTTCTTTTTCTTGTGCTTCTCTTTTTCGTTGTGCTTCTTCTGCTTTTT
>BNVZ01000047.1 GCA_025998475.1 Endomicrobiia bacterium
GCTAAGGGAACCGCTTAAAGTAGTACAATTAGGCTATGGAAACGCTTGAAAAAGCAGACAGCATAGTGCATATAAGATACACTATCATTTTGTGTAACGCCTAAAAGCATAAGAAAAGCTATATTTGATAATATTTAGCGTTGTAATAGTAATTCAAATAACAAAAGAAATTTGGTAACGCTGTAAACATAGAGTTTGAGCAAGAACAATTGATACCTTTGCGCGTAGGTTCATTGTCGCGGGCAATATCAAATTGCAGTCTATGGAATTTGTTTAGATTTAAAATCATCCGCCTCGAGAATTTTTTTTCACGCGTTTGTTGTTGTAGTGATTCCCTTTTTTTACAAAAAAGGTGGCAGGCAAACAGAATCTTGCGGGGTATTTATTGGCCTTTTTCCAAGCTGTTAGTGTGATAAGTAGAGTAAAATAACTATGAAAACAAACGAGTGCAAGCATTTTGTGGATGGTAAATGTTTGAAATAATATTTGCAAGGATACAGAAATAGAAAAAAGCGTTTTAAACCTTTTTAGATTTAACTTGATAGCTGGTATTTGTAGTTATGAAATTTGTATGTAGTTTTGCAAGGAGTCTAATGAACATAAACGAAATAAATTCAAAAATATTTAGGGCTTTCTGTTGTTTTTTGATTAAAAAACATAAGAAAATGATAAAACCAGAACATATATCAGTTGTTTTTACGTATTTTTGCTTAATTTGACATCTCATAATAAAAATGATTTAATCAGCGTGATGTGTGATAGGGTATAGATGTTTTTTTGAGCTTAATACCGCAAATTCGCGTAAATAAAGGAGAGGAAATTATGCAATCAATCCACGATTATTATGGTGAATTAGTATTTACAAAGAAGGTGATGGAACAGAAATTAAGCAAAAACATTTACAAGAAATTAGTGGCGGCTATTGACAATTTGGAACCTCTGGACCAGACAATAGCAAGCGAAGTCGCTCACGCAATGAAAGAATGGGCTCTTAAAAACGGCGCGACACACTTTACACATTGGTTTCAGCCTCAAAGAGGCGGTACTGCGCAAAAACATGATTCCTTTATAGATTACGGAGAAGGCGGGGAAATAATAGAAAGATTTTCAGCTTCACAGCTTGTGCAATCTGAACCTGACGCGTCTTCTTTTCCGTCGGGTGGAATAAGATCAACTTTTGAAGCAAGAGGGTACACTGCCTGGGATCCTACGTCTCCTGTGTTTCTTCTTGAAGCGGGCAAAACAAAAACTTTAGTAATACCTTCAGTTTTTCTTTCATGGACAGGCGAAGTGCTAGATTTAAAAACCCCTTTGCTTAGATCTCTTACAGCTCTAAATGAAAAAGTAATAAGTCTTCAGAAACTTTTGGGTAATAAAAATGCAAGACAAATAAAGGTTTTTGCTGGTATTGAGCAGGAATACTTCCTTCTTCCGAAAGAATTGGTAAAATCAAGACCTGACATAACAGTTACTGGAAGAACTTTGTTTGGAAACAAGCCTGCAAAAGGTCAACAGATGGAAGATCATTATTTTGGAAATATTAGAAAAAATATTTTGGAATTTATGGAAGATGTTGATCACGAACTTTACCGCAAAGGCATTCCTGTAAAAACAAGACACAATGAAGTTGCTCCTAATCAGTTTGAACTTGCGCCCCTTCATCAGGAGGCAAATTTGGCAATAGACAACAACTTGCAGACAATGGAAATCTTGAAGAGAGTTGCAGATAATCACAATATGGTTGCTATTCTTCACGAAAAGCCATTTGCAGGTGTAAACGGCTCAGGGAAACATTTCAATTGGTCTATTAGCGACAATACCGGAACAAATTATTTCGAACCTTCAAAATCTCCTCTTAAAAATATATCATTCCTTTTGACTATAAGCGCAGTTTTGTTTGGTGTAAAAAAATTTGGCGGGATTTTAAGAGCAAGTGTTGCAGACGCCGGTAACGATCACAGGCTTGGCGCAAATGAAGCTCCACCTGCAATTATGTCTGTTTATTTAGGAGAATATGTAAACGATTTATTGAATTCAATAGAAAAGGCAAGCGCAATTAATGAAAAAGAAGTAAATGAAATAACACTAGGTGTTCAAAATCTGCCTAAAGTCAACAAAGATTATTCCGATAGAAACAGAACTTCGCCAGTTGCTTTTACAGGTAATAAGTTTGAGTTTAGAGCACTTGGGTCTTCGGCAAATCCTTCTGAGGTTGGAACCACGTTGAATCTTATCGCGGCTTACGGATTTGATGAAATATATAAGAGAATTGAAGCAAAGAAAGATGACAGCGATGTAAAGAAAAAAGCTTTGGAAGTAGTAAAAGAAATAATTGCAGAAACAAAAGATATAAGATTTGAAAAGAATGGGTATTCGCAGGATTGGCATGTGGAAGCAAAAAAAAGAGGTTTGCCTAATGCAAAGAATACTCCAGAAGCGTTAAAGCTTTTTCTTGATAAAGACGTAATAAAGGCTTTTTCAGATTATCGCGTGTTAACCGAGAGAGAGTTAAGGTCAAAAATTGAAATAAAACTAGAAAATTATGTAAAAATAAAGGAAATTGAGTACAAATATGCTGTAAAAGCTGTGGATACTTTGGTTTTGCCGGCAGTTCTTAAACAGATAAACATATTGGCAAAAACAAGTAAAGACTTGGGCAAACTTAACATAAAATCAGAAGTATTTGTAAAAGATATTGATACTTTAGTTAAACTTTATGAGGATATAAGAGAGTATGGCTCTGCTTTAGAAAAGTTTCTTGAAGAGGATCACGGTGATGTTAATACAGTAGCTGAGAAATTTGCATCTAAAGGTGTAGAGATTTTGGAAAGTTTAAGAGAAAAAGTCGATGCTGCTGAGGATTTAGTTGCAGATGAATTTTGGTTAATGACAAGCTATCAAAAGCTTCTTAATGCATTCTAATAACTACAGCACTGCTACAACATCTGGAAAATTGTTGTGGGTTTAGGCAAAGGACAAATGCATGAAAAAAGTTTCTTAGGACTGGTGATTTTAGATTTAAAGCGTATTCCATAGATTAAAATTGGGCATTGCCTGCAGCAATTAGAAAGCCTTCATGCGTTTGTCCGAGTGTACTTTGATAGACAAAAGCGAGGTCTGCTATAACATCTCTTTATCCCAGACCTATCCTTTACTTGAATTTTATGTGAATACACGCTAGTTATTGAACTTCCACGCAAAGCTTGCTTGCGGTATCAGCGGAGGAAGTTGAAGAGCTGTAGTTGTTCTTGCCCAAACTCTATGTTTGCAGCGTTACCAAATTTCTTTTGTTATTTGTGTAGGCTATTACAATGCTCTAAATTACCAAACATAGCTTTTCTTATGCTTTTTAGGCATTACAAAATGATAGTGTATCTTATACAATATGCACTATGCTGTCCACTTTTAAGCGTTTTCATAGCCTAATTGTACTACAAGCGGTTCCCTCGCACAGCTTTCTTGGGGCAATAGTTTAACAATTAAAATCCCGCGGATATAAAATTAATAGCAATAGGTCCAAATATAACTATAAAAATAGTCGGAAATATTAACAACACTAACGGTATGAGCATTCTTACAGGTGTTTCCTGCGCTTTTTTTTCTGCTAGTGCAAATCTGCTGTTTCTCAATGAAATAGATAAACGTTTTATAGTATCGGACATTCCAATACCCGACTCAAGCGACATATTTATAGTTTTTACAAAGAAATTAAGTTGATCAACAGAGGCTTTTTGCGCCATCTCGGTAAAAGCAAAGCGTTTATCGCATCCTAAAGAAATTTTTGACAATGCATCTTTTAAATCATCTGATAAAGGTCCGTCCATTATTTGTACAACTTTGCGAGATGCGCTGTAAAAATCAAGACCAGCGTCAAGCATGATAGAAATCAACTCTGCCGTATCTGGGAGCTGTCTTTCTATAGATTCTTTCCTTTTTTCAAATTCTTCTTTAATTTTTAAAAAAGGAAGAAAAAAGAAAATTACGCTAGATACAATTACAACAACCACATTCTTGCTTACAAGTATACATATCAACATACCTAAAAACATTACAAACAGTTGTAAAACAAAAAATTGATAAGGATTAATTTTTGGGTATTTACCTCCTAGAGATTTTAAAATTACCATTATTTTTTCAATATATTTTATAAATTTTTTATATTTTAAACAAACGAAAATCCTGCTTATCTTTTCGAGATTGTCCATTATAAAATTTGATATAAATCTTTTTCCTTTTCTTTTTTCAACAGCGTTATAGACCTTCCCAGCGATTTCAATTCGCATAATACTTACAAACATATAATAACCCGCAAAAAAAATAGATAATGATAAAAATATACAAAATAATATAAGCATTAAAAATCAATCTCCGTCATTTTTCTTATTACAAACGAACCTGCAAGTACCATCGCAACCACAATAAGCAGCAAAATACTACCTGGTAATGTTACAAACAAAGGTTTTATCATATCAGGCTCAATTATGTACATCAAAAACACAACAATAAAAGGCATAACGCTTACAATATTGCCAGACATTTTACCCTGCGCTGTCAGGGCGTTTATCTTTGACCGTACATCAATTCTCCGGCTCGTTGAATCGATTATTTTATCAAATATATCTTTTACGCTTGCTCCGGTATCTTTTGATATTCTTATAGTATCAAGCATAAGTTTAAATTCTTTGCTTTCTGTCTTTCTAGATAATTCCTCAAGAGCTTTTTCCAAACTTATCCCTAAAGCCAAACTGTCTGACATTTGTTTAAATTCAAATTTTATAGGCTCATTTAATTCGTTTTTAGCTGTTAACAAAGCATTTTGAAGAGACTGTCCAGCTTGTAATAAATTTTTTATAATAGTTAACGCTTCAACAACTTGCTTGTCAATTAAATTTGTACGTTTACGTTTATTCTTATCTTTTATATACCAATCCAAATAAAGAAATAAAATACACAATGTTAATGGGAAGACAATATTCTTAAGTAAAATAGCCAATAAAAGAAATGTCAATAATAAAACTAGGAGTTTCTTTCTCTTAATAGGCAAATTTTTAAAATTAAACTCTATAGGCAAATTTTTAAAACTAAACTTTTTTTTATTTTTACGCTTTGTCTTTGTTTTGATTTGTAAAAAAATCAAACGTACAAAACAAAATACAAACGCAGAAAAGGAAATAACTAACACTATTCTTTTCATTTAAAAATCCCCATATCTATATTTACTCCCATTTGAGAAGATGTGTTAATAAATTCAGGTATATATCCAGTAGAAACAAAATCTCCTTTTTGAGTACCGTTTTCAAAACATTTTGGATCAAATTGAAAAACTGGCTTGATTTCGTATATTCTATCGTCTTTTGTTTTATTTATCACAGAAATTGAAGATATTTTTCTTGAACCGTCCGAGTAACGCGTAAGCTGAACTATAATATTAATGGCGGATGCAATTTGAGAGATAATAGAACGTTCTGGCAAATCCATTCCGGACATTAATACCATAGTTACAAGTCTAGAAACTGCGTCATAAGGAGAATTCGCATGTAAGGTTGTAAGGCTTCCTTCATGTCCGGTGGACATTGCCTGAACCATATCAAGAGCCTCACCTGAACGACATTCGCCTACAATTATTCTGTCCGGACGCATTCTTAAAGCATTTACAACAAGTCTTCTTATGCTTATCTCTCCCGTTCCTTCTGTTGACTTAGGCCTGCTTTCAAGTCTTATAACATGGTCCTGCTGAAGTTGGAGTTCTGCGGAGTCTTCAATTGTAATCAATCTTTCCCCTATAGGGATAAATGTTGATATAGTATTTAAAAGAGTTGTTTTCCCTGTACCAGTACCTCCTGAAACAATGATATTTCTTTTTAAAATAACAGCTGTTTTTAAAAACTCAATCATTTCTTTACTTATACTTCCCGAAGAAATTAAAGAATCAGGCGTTAATTTATTCTTTAAAAATTTTCTTATCGTAAGAATGTCTCCGCCTAATGACACAGGACTTATAACCGCATTAACGCGTGAACCGTCCTGAAGTCTTGCATCGACAATTGGCGACGATTCATCAACATGTCTGCCAACTTTTGAAACTATTCTGTCTATAACTGTTCTTAATCTTTTTCCATCAGGGAAGGTTATATTTGTTTTCGATATTTTCCCGCCCTTTTCAACAAATATGTTTTTATATCCGTTGATCATTATCTCCGTAATTGATGGATCTTTCAAAAAGTCTTCTAAAACGCCAAGCCCCGCGACATCGTCGCAAAGTTCTTTGTAAAGTCTGTCCAAAATGTTTTCAGGTACAATAAGTTCGCGTTTTTTTATTATTTCACTTGTTTTATTTTTTGCAGTTTGTTTTAACTTCTCAACATCTGTTTCATCGGCATAATCTTTCATTTCCTCCACAAGCATCTTTTGCATTTCGTCTCTTAATTCTTTATAAACATCTTCATTCTGATAATAATCATGCGAAAATACTTTTGATGTCTTTTTCTTTAAGCTATAATCATCAATTATATTTTCCAAAACTAAAACATAAGGATTTGATTTATTTCTGTAGGAAAATTCCGGAGAGAGAATATGTTCCTGTAGATTGCAATCAAAATCTACATTTATATTATCTTTAAAAACTTCAAAATTATTTAGTAATTTATCAGAATAAAAATTATATCCGATATTAAGCTTTAGAGTTATAAAATTTATATAGGAACTTATAGATTTATACTCTTCCGAAATAAGAATTGCATTTTTGGCAGACACAGTATCAGACATATAGGCAAGAAGCACACACCTTGATTCCTTAGCAAGACCTAATGCATCGCGGACTTCGTCAGGCGCAACAACAAAAACATATTTAAATTCACTTTCCAAAACATTTATAAGGTATAAGATGCTTTCAATGCTTATGTCCCTCAGTTTTTTATTTTTCAACCCAAGAATCATACTTCTCCCATCGGGAGATAAATAACTTTTTAACATTTTAGGATTAATACTTGATAAAACTGGAAGTATATCTTCGATGTACTTCGTTCCAGTTTTATATATAGACCAAAAAGCTTCTGTACCTGGAATTGAAAAATCAAGAATAATGCTAAATTCTTTTTTATTTGAGCTTACACAAGATAATCCATGCGCAATCAAATTTCTATAAAGTAAAGCACATCCTGGGGCTACTAAAAACATTTATACTCCCTTAAATTACATTAAACCTCTTGCACAACGTAAGTATTAAATTTTAGAGTTACCAATACTAAAGAGCATTAAACCTCTTACAAAACTTAAGTATTAAATTTTAGAATTACAAATACCTGAAACCCAAGTTAAATCGCAGTCCAAAGCGTCTTTTGCTATTACTTATCTATTCTTTAGACTATTTTGAACCTTTTAACAAATACTTTTGATATTTTCCACTATAATCCTTTTTGATGAAATCTCCCTATTTAACTCTTTATCTTCTTTTGTCAGCTTTTTAGTGTTTGTTTGATCTCTTTTTTTAAAACCAGTGTGTTTGTATGTATTTTGCCTAAGGCCTCCTAAATTGTATCTGCCATGTATCTTATTGTCTTTCTTTGCATAAATACATGCCTACTAAAATAAAACCAAAATCGTGCTCCTTGCCCTATTATCGCTGTGCATATTACTTGCTTGCCTTTAATTTAACTACTACCAACGGTTATTGTATGTCTATTATTCTTTTCGCTTTCGCCACTTTCGCTGTTTTTTTAGGTCTTTGTGTCAATCTCTAGCATAATCACTGCTACTTCTACTTCTAGCGCTTTGTTTATCAATACCTATTCCCATCTAGTGCATATTCCCCACTACTCATTAATGCTTCTTGTGCATACCCTATGTCTATATCCACAACTTTTGCTGACGTTGTAGCTGTCTCTTGTGACAATATGTTTAGGTATTGGCCCTAAAGTATTCAAACATCATCTTTACAATATTCTCTGTACTCAATTTTCTCTTTGCTCACCTACTTGCCATATCTTTTCTTACTCCCGACTATCCTTTGTTTTATCAAATGCTTTCTTTACTCCCATTAATACTAAACCCATTCCACCCGACCCGCATGCTTTCTTTTTCTGTTTCATAGTACTTCTAATTGTACTTTTATATGTTAGTTATTAAGAGGTCTAATGATGTTTTTAGAGCGTGGTAAGAAAGGAACAAACACGTTTTCATTGTCATGGGTATACACACCACTACTAACCCAAGGCCCCTAGTTTTCCATCCATCTCTACGCATATTTTTCCATAAATATCACTACTGGTTTGACCTGTATCTGTGTCGCTTGTATCTGTTTCACTGTCCCACTAGTCTGTATCTGTGTCACTGTTCAAGCTCAAACTTTAACTGCTTGAACTGCTCAGGTGAAGAACTACTTGAACTAACTGCTAGGTTTGGCCGCTTTTTCAAAGTATTTGGCTATTTCAGCAAAGGCCTTGGTGACGGCGGCGAAGGCTTTGATTTGATCTTGTTTGATTTCATCTTTAACGACGCGTTTGACGACGTTGGTTTCGGCGGCAGTGGCGGCTTTAGCGGCTTCGGTGGCGGCGGCGGCAGCTAAGTTGGCATCAGCACGGGTGGCGTTGACGCGAGCTTTGACGGCTTCGGCGGCGGTGGCGGCGGCGTGGAAGGCGGCAGCAGCAGCGTTGGTGGCGGCGGCGGCGAGGGCGTGTTCGGCTTCGGCGGCGGTGGTGGCGGCGGAGTGCTTGGCGGCAGTGGCGGTTTCGAAGCGCTTGGCGACGCAGGCGACGCAGGTTGTGGTTTCTTTGAA
>BNVZ01000048.1 GCA_025998475.1 Endomicrobiia bacterium
GACCTCTTGCATAACTAACATATAAAAGTACAATAGAAGTACTATGAAACAGAAAAAGAAGGCAGGCGTGTCAGATAGAATGGGTTTAGTATTAATGAGAGCAAAGAAAGCATTTGATAAAACAAAGAATAGTCGAGAGTAAGAAAAGATAGGGTAAAGTAGGTGAGCAAAGAGAAAATTGAGTACAGAGGATATTGTAAAGATGATGTTTGAATACTTTAGGGCAATACCTAAACATATTGTCACAAGAGATAGCTACAATATCAGCAAAAGTTGTGCCTATAGGACGATAGAACATTCGGACATATTATCACAAGAGAGAGTTACAATGTCAGCAAGAGTTGTGCGTATAGGGCGTATAGAGTATTCGGCCATATTATCGTAGGAGACAGTGTCAGCAAAAGTTAAAGTTGTGCATATAGGACTAAAAGCATGTAGAAGAAGTATTAATGAGTAGTGGGGAAAATACTAGATGGGAATAGGTATTGTTAAGGGAAGGTGCAGAAGTAGAAGTAGCAGTGATTATGCTAGAGATTGATACAAAGACCTAAAAAAACAGCGAAAGTGGCGAAAGCGAAAAGAATAATAGACATACAATAACCGTTGGTAGTAGTTAAATTAAAGGCAAGCAAGTAATATGCACAGGATAATAGGGCAAGGAGCACGATTTTGGTTTATTTTAGTAGGCATGTATTTATGCAAAGAAAGACAATAAGATACATGGCAGATACAGTTTAGTAGGCCTTAGGCAAAATACATACAAACACACTAGTTCTAAAAAAAGAGATCAAAGAAACACCAACTGACAAAAGAAGATAAAGAGTTAAATAGAAAGATTTATCAGATGATTATAGTAGAAAACATTAAAGTATTTGTTAAAAGGTTCAAAATAGTACAGAATAGATATAGAAACCGTAAAAGACCCTTTGGACTGCGATTTAACTTGAGTTTCAGGTATTTGTAATTTTGAATTTAATACTCAAAGTTTTGCGGGAGGTCTATTGTTGTCCTGATATAGTCCGCCATCTTGTCGAATAGCCCTTTTTCAAGAATTGGGTACTTAGGTTCCGTTACAAGGAACGCTTTTGCCATCGTATCTTGCAGTTTTGAAATATCCTTCTCAATGAAAAATACGGCGTTTGAATCTGCAAAGAACTCCGAGAACTCATCAATCTTGTGCGTATACGAACCCATCACAACACAAGGTGTCTTCGTGATAACAGAAAAGAGCATTCCATGAAGACGATCAGTTACAACGATCTTACTCCTTGCATATTTCATGAGTTCATTATTTACTACCTCTCCTGCCATCAAAGGCAGGATATCTTTTCCATATCTGTTTTTTGTTTGTTGATAGTTCAATTCTGTTTTTCTGATGATTTCAAAAACTTTGTTATATATTTTCTCATCGAGCCCACTTTCATCGTCGAGATCACGAATACATACCAGTATTCCTTTTCTATCAAAAGCATAGTCCCTCGAAAGCATAAGTGCCATATCAATCATATTCATACACCTTATCGAAGGAAAATATGCTTTTGCAAGACTGAGGCTCTCCTTGCCGCGTGTGAACAACACAAGGCCATTATGGCGTTCATATATTTTGGCGCTTTTGTCGAGTTCAGCCTTGCCTCTTTCATCATCCGAAAACCATATCGTTTGCGGCAATATGAATATCTTGTTTGCAGGAAAACTCTCTATCACGCGTCTGCGAATATCCTCCTCAGCCATATACATGTTTCCCAGATTTCCGCCGCCCTGCAGAAAGATTACATCATCGTCCCGCATAAAACTGCTAATATATTTAAAATCCATCTGCATATGATAGCCAGTAACCTCAACGAACCTATATTCGCTGAAGTACTTGCGAATAAACTCGTATACACCGATGGTGACAGCAGAATCACCTACATTATCGTGCTCGGAAGTACCGAGAAGAAAGATTTTTTTGTTTGTGCTTAAATCTGAATAAAATACTTTTTTGAGGAACTGACTTTCATGCTCGAAGTTCTTGACGTCTGACAGCTCTTTCTTGACGTCTGACAGCTCTTTCTTGACGTCTGACAGCTCTTTCTTGAAGTCTGACAGCTCTTTCTTGAAGTCTGACAGCTCTTTCTTGAAGTCTGACAGCTCTTTCTTGACGTCTGACAGCTCACATTCAAGCCGCTTGTATATCGGCTTGAATAAGGAGTCTAATATTTTATGCTTAAGCCTCTTTCGTTTCAGAGGTTGAAAAGACACTGCCCGCTGCGTACGTTCAGACGAAATGTATGAAGAAATATGCCCCGCAACTTCCGCCGGTAATTGCCCTGTCTTTGCCTCATGAAGTCTGTATTCAAATATCGTTTTCAGGCTGTCCGGATCATATAGCAACAATTCATAATTATTGGCTAATGCCTTGACAAAAAGTGCGTCCAACTTTCTATAAATGTACTCTTCGACCCTACCACTCCATGGTCCGACATATGGTAATACTTCAGCCGAAATGTCCACACCAAGGTGCTCCATGTTCTTTTTCACAAGTTCGCGCATCATGACAATAGTCTTTTTTGTTCCACTTGCTCCATTTGCATGCCATCTGTGGCACGTCAATATCTCAGGAATGCTATGAACAACCATACCTCTTTCAAATGCACGTAGCCAAAGCTCCCAATCTTCGACATGGCTTCTATCTTCATCGTAGAGCAGATCATTCTTTAAAAAGAACTCTCTTCGGAACATGATGGTCGGATGATCAAATGGACATGTGATAACCGACCAAGCCTTTGACATTTCACATGAAAACATCCTGCGATACTCCTGTACATCGCCAAAGTACTCAAAATCACTAGTACAAAGCGTAACATCGGGATTTTTATCGAGGTATTTCTTCTGTTTGAACATTCTCTCTTGAACCATAAAATCATCATCATCGATACGAGCGATATACTCACCTCTTGCTATTTGCATTCCGCGATTTAGGCTTCCAGCTATACCGAGTCGTTTGTCATTAACAAGAAGTATAATTCTAGAGTCCAAGTAAGAGTCAAGGAACCTACGGACATCTTTCCCATTTTCAGGCTCAGAAATCACAATAATCTCAAAATCCGAATATCTTTCGTACCCGTCTTGTGTTTGTATTTGTCCCATGATACTGTCCATGCATTCTCTGAACCGGTCAATATTTGATTTAAAAACTGGAATGAGTATTGATATAGCGGGATGAAAGTTTTTTTTTAATGACTGCCCTCCATGGACCACCATTTGTTGTGATACTCTTGCCATGCAGGATATAACTCATACAGATACCAATCGTTCCAGAATTTATTGCTACCCCATGCATGAATGATAGCAGCATTACTACAATCACGACCATAGTAAGGGTAACAGCAATAATCAGATCCTCTGATAGGAGATACTGAAATATCAAAATCTTGAATCATAGCATTTAAGACACCTTGATCCGGAAGGTTCAGTATTTCTGCCCATTCAACTGTTTTATCATAACAATACTTAGTCAGTTCTTTTCTTTCTTCAAGCTTATCACTTACAGCTATTAAGCCAGAATGGAATAGGTATGATTGTAAATTATACTCCTTTCCTTCTGGAGGCTCTATAAAACATGTTTTCATATAATCCGTATTCTTTGATGTTTTATTCTTGGGATCTTCCCTTACCATAGAATATCCGGTTATTCTCGCTAAATCGAGCATACCGGCAATATTATTTTGTATAAGAATATCTGTATCCATCCATGTTATAGTCTCGTACTCATCGAGCAAGCTGAACATCTCATACCGTACAAACATTAATTTCGAGAACCGCTTGAACCTCGGCAAATCAAACAATCTATCCGGAAGCGGCGGGGAATACTTAATGAATCGACATGGCATAATAGATGACATTAAGTTTCTATTGCTTTCGGGAATTTCATCGATATAGTAGATAATAGCTTCATCAAAAAGCCCTTTGTTTGTTTCCTGCAACTGCAAAAGCATCATACCTACAAGGGAAGGTCTTGTATCAGCAAGCATAACAGCATTCTTTTTCTTATTCATTTTGTGTTGCACGCTCCCTATTCTGTGAAAAATCAGCTATCAAAAACTTCCCTCATGTTTCATTCGCACTCAAAACATAGTCTTGGGTGTTTTTTATCTCTAAAATTTCGGTCAAACTTTTACATTTTTGACAAACACTTAAACAGTGGATAGAATCTTTTTAATAGCTTCATAAAGCCCACCATCGTTTTGTTCAAGACGTAGTGTGCGGCATCCAGCTGCACGTCCAGCTTCAACATCGCAATCTTGGTCACCTATCATCCATGAATTAGCAATATCTATACTCATATCTTTTGCTGCACGAAGGATCATTCCAGGTGCTGGCTTGCGACAATTACAATCGGTTTTAAGCTCTGCTATTTCACCATATAATCCTCTATATTTTGCGGGCATATGCGGACAAAAATAGCTTGCATCCACAAATGCCCCACCATTACCAAGTAAGGATTCCATTTTTTTCTGCATCTGTCTATATCCTTCAAAAGAAATAAGTCCCTTGGCTAGAATCCCCTGATTGGTTATAATCACAGCAAGGTAATCGCTCTTATTTATTATCCTTATAGCCTTTACAACGTTAGGTAAAAGCTCAAAATTTTCTACATTCTTCGCATCACCCATATCACGATTTACTGTTCCATCACGATCAAGAAATATGGCCGGACGTGGATTTTCGCGATTAAGCCTCCTTGCCTTGCCACTTCCCACATCGTGTGATGCATGGGAGAGGCGATCCTTCGTCCCAATGTCATGTATATATTCGGGAGTTTGATATGCTTGTATACGTACGCTCTTGGCAAGCATTTTCGGAAATATATCATGGCCAAAATCTTGTACAAAACCAGGTTCTATATATTGGAACGCCTTGGGCGAAAGAGCATATACGCACGCATTGTCAAGATTTCGATAGACAAGCCCTTGTGGATGCGGCTTTGGTAGAAATCCAGTAATGTTGTCTCTATCATCCACTTCCAAAAGATCACTGTCGTACGGATGATTGCACGGGTGAGCGATAAGTGTTGCAACCACATTGAAATCTTTTTCCGCATAGTTGACAAAATGCGCGACATCAAAATCCATCACTATATCGCCATAGAACACGAGAAAAGACCGATCTATCCGTCCTTCAAGTAACTTTACCGCACCCGCTGTACCAAGAGGTTTTTGTTCAACTATGTGATGTATTTTAACACCAAACTTTGAACCGTCACCAAAATAGTTTTGTATAACGTCACTGAGATGACCTTCAAGCAAAAAAATCTCTTCAACACCATAACGCTTTGCAAGCTCTACCTGATGCAATAACAACGGCTTACCCGCTATGTCCACCATAGGTTTAGGTATATCGGTAAGACCAAGTCTTAATCCCTTACCACCAGCAAGAATGGCAAGCTGTTTTATCATTTTGCCATCTCCGTCGACAGCATTGCATTTATGGCGTGTTGTACTGCCTGATCCGAAGTGTTGGTTGCCCGCCAACCAAGGGAGTGTATCTTGTCAAGATTATATGCAAATTTCGGTACATCGCCGACCCATCCGCGATCACCACCAGTATAGCATATCTTTGTAGAAAACCCCATAGAATCTATGACCATTCGTGCTATATCAGAAACGAGTGTTTGCCCTTCGGTCCCAATATTGAACACATTAATCTTGTCATCCACATTATCACATACAAAGAGTATAGCCTCAACTAAATCTTTAACATATAGATATGGTTTGGCCTGAGTCCCATCACCAAGAACCTCAAGTTGATTAGGATTAGCACGTAATTTAGCTATAAAGTCGTGAAGTATTCCATGCGTAGTTCTTTCGCCGCACACATTGGGGAATCGAGTTATCCATGCCTTAAACCCATAGTTTTCAACGAAACTTGCAATAAATCCTTCGCTTGCAAGTTTGCCAGCGCCGTAGTGTGAAGCAGGCAATAGCGGTCCATATTCCTCGGCTACCGCCTTGCCTCCCGTCTGTCCATATATGGCCGAGGTAGATGAAAATACAATTTTTTTCACGCCATGCGCTCTCATGGCATCCAAAACACGATAAGTGGTCATAAATGTAAGGTTTAAATCCACACTTGTGTCAGAGGAACTGCGTGCTATATCACTGTTTGCAGCTAAGTGAAATACTGTGTCAAATCTGTGATTATTAAAAACTTTTTCTAATGCGGCATCGTCAAGTATGTCCGCCTTTATAAACTTAAAGTTTGGGTTTTTTTCTGCCAGAAATACATTCTCTCTACATCCAAGATACAGATTATCTAATGCAATCACATTATGCCCTAACGTAAGTAAAACATCACAAAGATGGCTCCCTATAAATCCGGCGCCACCAGTAACAAGCATTGTTTTCATTACTTTTCTCCATCTTACCAAAAAGAAGGTTCTATTTTTTAAGCTTTTTACCTAACCTAACCGATATTAAACTATAAATACTACCATCTCTAAATCTTCTTTCCATCGATTAACTGACTTATAATAGTGACTTTTTTTAGGTTCACATAAGTCAATAATTTCTCTAGTTATAGTCCTGTGCCCGATTATCGGATCTGTTTCATTAAAAGGACAAGTAATCAATGAAAAATATTTAGAAACTTTTTTTAGTTGTTTTACAAATTTCACAGGATCATCAACATATTCGATGGTGTGAGAACATAAACAAATATCATAAGAATTTTCTTGTATATCAAATAAATTTCCATTACTGTGGTTTTTAATGAAAGGAAGTAATTCGATATATTCATTCCAAGTAGCATCTAAATCTATTGTATCTACTAGTAATTTTATACAATATCCCCACCCCTCGTCAGAAAATAATTCTCCATATAAATTTGAACCTGATCCAGTTCTACATCCAACATCTAAGAGAGTATATGCATTATACAAAGGAATTTTTGATTCTTGTATATATCCCCAAAAAAATGGTAGGATCTCTACATAAAAAGCAAGGGTTTGTTTGTTCAATCGTAGTATATCTCTGTAAAAGGTAATTCTATTATGGTCGTAACTATCCGTTAAATCCAAATCGGTAAAAGATTTTTGGGATAAAATTTGATTCATTTTGGTAAGAGTTATAGATAACATACTGCAGCGTTGAATCTGCTTTTGCTGAGTCAGTTCCTGCTTTTGCTGGCTCAGTTCCTGCTTTAACATCAGTTGTCTAGACTTAATCTTTATTTTCAATCCAAATAATCTTATTACTTTATGTCTTCCCTCGTTTTTAATATACAATACAGTTTCTAAGATTTTCGTAGCGTTTTTCCTAATTATAGTTTTATAGCTTTTGGCTTCACGCTTTATTTTGTTAAATCTACAATTAAGCCAATCTTTTAATTGTGAAACATCAATATTGTGGTCAGCTTTTACTTTCGCAATGCTAGTGATAGTATCGTAATTCTTTCTTAACATTTTTATTTTTTTGAATGTGAATTTATAGTCTTTCTTAATCCAAAACGACTCCATAGTCATTTCATCCAATTCTATGCCAAGTACATAATGGAAGTTTCGGCGTATTACAGAAAGATAATTTTTCTTCCCGTTATGCTCTTTTTTGCTAGAATTATTGCTGTGTATACGATACATCAACAAAGGTTCAGAGATTCTTGCGAATTTTATATTATGCATAAATATTATACGGCTCAAAAATTCGAAATCTTCACCTGTGCCAAATGTTTCATCATATCTTAAATTAGCTTTCTTTGTCACAGACCCGCGAAACATGACTGTTGGATGGCATATTGGTTGCATATATAGCATATTGGTATAAAACTGCTGATGTTTTTTATTCTCCCTATACCGAAAATAATTTTCATTGGTTACAAATTCTGTGTCACATACACCTATATCTGGATTGTTATCCATAAATTCCACCTGCTTGGAAATGCGTGTCTTATAAGAAACATCATCTGCATCCATTCTTGCAATATATTCTCCATGAGCATAGTCTAAACCTATGTTATGTGCCGATGATATCCCTATATTCAATCCTTTTACAAATTGAAAACGAGACTCTCTGTATGACGTAACTATTTTACGAACGTCCTCAGTCGAACTGTCGTCAACAATTATAAGCTCCCAATCCTTAAAAGTCTGGCCACTAATGGAATCAAGCGCTTCACACAAGAATTCTGAATTATCTTTCGTTGGCATAATAATAGATACGCGAGGAATGCCCTCCTTGCCACGAATATGGAAAGCTTTTTGGGAAAGAATGGAGACAGGTCTTTTGAGCACCTCAATTTCTTTTGTTTTGACAACTTCTGCCTTAAAATCCGATTGTACATTCTCAAACAAATGTTGATTTTTTAACAGGTTTACACGCACTTTTGTCAAACATTGTCTCATAAGCTCAGGGTTGAATAATTTAATTTTTTTATTCCGTTCTTCCATTTTATGCAATAAATTATCAAACCTTTTGATATACCGTATTTTTTCTAAACTATCTTTCCCATCGAGAGGGTTTTTATAGCTCGGAATCAAATCATAATCCTTTTTATTTATATCTAGCTGCAGAAGATTATGTATGTGCTTGACTTTTATCTTAGTTTCGTATAACGAAAGAACATTTCTCTTTATATCGGTGATACTGTCACCGGAAACACGACACGCTCCAAGAACTATAGGCATATTTGCAAATTTTACTTTTAATAAAGATTTTTGCCATAGCTCAAGATCTTCAATAGGGGAATTTTCAGAAAAAAACAAATCGTTTTTGATTATATCATTTCTTCTAAGC
>BNVZ01000049.1 GCA_025998475.1 Endomicrobiia bacterium
TGATAATAATCAAACCCATAACATACAAACTGGTATTCTTCCTCGCAATAGTCATTTTGACTGCATTAATTCATCTCCCTTTAATGCTATTATGTCTTACATTGCTTTGCGTAATCTAGCAAACGTTAGATTGGAATGTTTGCCTGCCAGCACTATTCCTGAATATCTTTTGCGAGCATTCGCTCCTTTTTACGAACCATATTCACCTCCTCGTTATTCATCAACTTTACTTTATGCACAAAACTGGCTATCATTAAATACTTTAAGTTTATCATCAAACTCAACAACTTCAACAAGTTTAGTTCTATCGAGTTCCTCAAGTGGATTGTTAAACTCAAACACTATTCAATGGAACGAAGGAATACAAATAGGTTTAATAGGTTTTCAACCAGTATATGTATCTGCTAACGGGACATTATTAAATACTCCAAGCTTCATGCCAAGGATAAATGGTGCTCCTGCGGATCGGGTACACCTCATAAGTTTAGGAAATTTATTTTTACCGAGCTCTTCGAATATCTCACCAAGATCACCAAGTCCTTTTTCACTTAGCTTTCCATGGCCAGCGAATGTACATGGAACCTTAAGAAAACATTGTTTTGTAATGTCTTCATATGCTGACGAGATGACGGATGGTCTAAAAATTAGATACGCCCAAGACTACCTTATTGATCTAGTCAATAGGCGAAAAACTAAAAGAGAATATGAAGGGACGTTTGAAGAGGCATATAAATATTGTAAAGATAAACAAATTGGAATGCCTTCAGGGCGAATATCATCTAAATACGACATAATACTTCATCGTATTGCTGCAGCAAAAGATAGAGCTGGTAATATATGGGTGTTTGGAATACAGACTTACCAAGGGAAAACCTATTACACATTGGAGAATGGTAATTTCAATCCATACAAGATGAAGCCATCCCTTTATATACTTGGGGTAGGGGAGTATCGTGTGAAGCCTTATATATGGAATAAAAAGATTAAACTGACCGGTAATAATAAGATATATCATGTTCCTTGGATTTGGGATGTTGAGGGTCGTGATGGAATGCTTCAACATCAGGGATGGGGGCCATGGCACTCGGAAGGATGTGGTTTATTCCTTTATAAAGAAGAAGCGGAAGAAATTTATGAAGATATGGTTAAATCTCATAAAGGAGACCGAACGACCATAAAAGTTACTAATTCTGACCAAGTGAATAAAGTACTCGAAGCTGAACTCAATGCACATTTAAAAGACCCAATAGCACTAGGAAAATCAGAAGAATCGGATAGTGTTTGTGGTAGTTGGGAGGAAGACATTTTTGATGAGGCTCCTTTAGCCTATGATTTGGATATAATATCAAACATCATTTTAAATCCAGAATTTCTAAACCCAAACGCTATTTTAAGTATTGATAACCCAGAGGCAATGTCGGAACATAATACAAATGAAAGTGATGATAAAACTGACGTTGTCGAAGTGGTTCCAGTCCCAGATGATAATTCACTTCAAAAGTCCACTAATACTTCAAGCTTTACGTTATCTGAAGTGAGTACTAGAGCAGATTTTGATGAGGATTCAGATAAAGCTACTCAACAAAACAAAACCAATGTCGATGGCGAACTTAATGTTGGGGTGTTTGTTGATCAAGCCCAAGATGATAATTCTTCAAACAGCTCAGATAATCCTTTACACATAACTCCTACAATTATAAGCGATAAGAATAATACTGGCGACTTAACAAAAACAAAATCAAAAACAAAAGGTAAAACAAAGAAAAAAAAGAAAACAAAAACATACAAAGAAACATCCACAGATATAAACTATGATAAGTCTCTCTATGTTGGATCAACCAATTATCAGCCTAATAACATAATTAAAAAGTGGTGGGCACTTGAGCAATTTTTTCTTGTGCACGAAGTTGAAAAACCTGTTGTAATTAAAGTTAATCTAATTTTATATAATAATCCATCGAATTCTTCAAGTGACTCTTCACTACTGACTTACCCCACTGAGTCAAAGGCTTTAGGTAAACCTTCTTCAGTACCATCCCCCTCAACCCAAGGCAGTAAAGAAGTAACTGATAGTTACTTGTCTAACATCGAAGACAATGATAATAATAAAGTCGGTAAGCAAGTTCAAAAACAAAATGTTATCGCCCCAATAAATGTAGAACATGATGATATTGCTCCATGTAATGGAGAAAATAAGTACATATATAACCCAGACAAATACAAAGATAGTAAGGATGAGGATAGTTTGCCAAGTACTTCTAATGAGCTATCGGTTACATCTACTTCAAACCAAGATGCTAAAGTAGATGATATAATCAGTGACCATGTAATTATAGAACCAAGTTTATCGGGTGGTGATGACAAAATTACAAAAAATCAAGATAAACAACATGATATAGATAAATCAAACAGCATAATTAAATCATTAACAGTAAGTGACACACCTGATAACAACAAACCTGATGGAGTTACATCAAATGTTTATAAGATAACCAGCATTGACTTAAAAGATGATATACAAAGAAAGTCTGATGCTGATCAAGTTTCCAATATTAAGGCGTCAACCCCTTTAAGCAACTCCACAGCACATGCTTATTCAAATGATAATAATGTAATCAATAATTATAAATGTAATCTAAAAAATGAATCAAATCCAGTCTGGGGTGATAGCCAAACCGATGTTGTTGAAGTTGATCAAAGTTCAGATATTAATCGTCTAAATAAACAAAATGATGATATGTTAAATGTAAATAAAGAACCAACTCCAGCTAGATGTGATGAAAAAGTTGATGATGTCGGAGTTGATTCTAATAACGATAATAATTCGTTACAAAATACTTCCGACTCACCAATATCGTCAGTTGAAGTAGAAAAATATGAATCAGATAAATCAAACCAAGTATATGATAAAAATAAAGATGATAAGGTCGGAGTTGATCAAAATTCAGATATTGGACATTCAAACATAGAAAACGACTCCACAGCGTCACCTTGCCCTACTGAGAATGATACAACAAATTATGACAGATTAGATCCTTATAACATGAAGCCAGAAGCTGAGACAGAAGATGTTAAAACTGATAACAAAATACTTGTTATAGAAGCATAAATATTAATGACTCCAAACAATAAACATTACAAAAAATACTACTCCAAGCAAAATGATGAACAAAAAATTGTTAGAAAATGAATGACATTATTCTATGTATAAGATTACTATTGATATGGAAGTATAAGCCACAATTATAATATATGCAACTTACATATCAATAATAATATTATCCTTTTTAAAATCATTCCATAATTTTCGACAAAACTATTTCTATTACCAATATTGGTTAAAACGGATTTATGCTGTTGGATTAGTTACCAATTAAACAAAAAGAACATGTTATCTACGACTTTTTTACTATACAATTATATTATTGATAGGTTAATTAAATACGGTGGAAGCACATTAACTTAATCTGCCACGCAATACATGTCTTGATGTCAAATAATGACAAACAATCAGTTTTAAAAGAGTCCTTGATTGAATGATATATATAGTCTGGATGTAATATTGTAGGATAAGTTAAAACGTCTTAGTGGTGTTAATATATGCTAGTATTGATTTTATTTAAGTGACTTAAAAGTATTTTTGATAAAGACGAATAAAACATTATTGAACTATTGTAAAGATTAATTTCCAAACAAAATTATTTTTATTGTCGCTATAGGGTTGTTTAAAAGTCGGAAAGACTGAAATTGAGTTTAAAAAATTATAAATAGAGGAGACTTTATGTAGAACTAAATTAATTAAGAATATATAAAAACTGACTAGCATATTTCAGAATATTGCTTATAAGTATAATATCTTTATCGGAACTTAAATAAATTAAGTAATATATATTATTTATGTTTCTAAAAACATTATATGGTTGCATATATACAAAATTACTTCGCGCTTTTAAGTTTTTTATGATATACAATTCTTTGAAAATATTTGCCTTTGAGCAGTCGTCCTGCCATATCTTTTAAATCTTGTTTGGACACAGTTTTACAAACGAAAGGAAATTTTTCAGATTCACTCAAAGGGGCTTTGTTCCATACAGCAGAACATGCATAGCGCTTGCAGACTGCTTTACTATCATAACTATATTCACCGTATAATTCCACTGTAGCTTTCTTTGCCTTTAAAAGAACATCTGTATCTATATTTCCTAACGCAATGCTTTGCATATGTTTAAATGCCTTAGATATATATTTATTAGGTTTTGCAAAATCGTACCAATTATTCCATATGGTTAAGCAAAGCTCATCAAAAAACGGATTGATATAACACTCACAACCATTATCATTTCCAGAATGATCATCATCTCTAGTATTATTATCACTATCACTAGTATTATTAAGAATAGCATTGATGTACTGTTCAAATACCTTTAAAGTAGCCTTCATTTTTGGTGAATATTTTTGATCTATAATCCAATGCATATCAACATGTGTAGAGTTTTTGTAGTCCTCCTCATAGAATTCCACTTTTGAAGGCTTAGGACGTGTAAATCTTTGATTAGTAAGTGGTTCTGACCTAGGAATAGAAGCAATGTACTTTTTAACATATATTTTAAATGTTTCTGTGTCAATGTTTCCAGCAAAAACAAAAGTAAAATCAGCTGGATTAAAACATTTCTTTAAAAAATTAAGTGCACGTTCAGGGGTTATCTTAGGATAATCTGTTACTTCGAAATATTTTGTATAATCACAAAGATGTGAGTCTTGAAAAGGGTCTGAATTAAAGCGCGATTGATTAGGTGATCCATCGAAATTAAAATGAGGATTATTACTACAAAGAAAGTTCTCATGCGAAGTATTACGATATCCATCTCTATGAGACTTAAGGTAATCGTTAACCTTATCAGGTTCAATTTCCTGACAAGTAAACCTTAAGTAAATAAGCTCAAATAATGGCTCAGGATCTTTGCATGTCCAAGTTTCGCCTTCGATACAACGCTCAAAGGCTTCAATATGTGTACGAAAGTTGTATATCTTTTTTTTAAGTTTATAATCAGCCAGCATGTTAAAAAACTGCCCCACGCGAGATTTGTGAAGAATTTCTGAGGCAAATCTTGCAGCTGGAATATCATCCTTATTAGTAACGGCCATTGTTCCACCTTTAGCAAGGGCTTGTAAAACAATACCATCAATTGAACTATCTTCATTTGGCATATACTTTAATATAACTCTTGCACCGTTGCTAAGCTCTAGTATAATAGCTCCGGTTTCTTTGTCTATTGTTTCTTTTACAATAGTTCCGGGCTTTGGTGATTTGCTTAAATGTTTTTTGTCAGTAACCTTGGGTGTTTGTGTCTGAGACAAATCTGATGATTTATTAACATTATGGGTAGTTTTAATTTTTCTTTCATATGGTGTAGGGTTGTCTTTTTCCCATGCCTGCACAAATGCAATAAAGCCAAATACAAAAAATAACCCAATTATTGTTTTTAGTTTCATAATTTTCTCACCTCTTGCTATTTAATTTATTACGCTATTATAACATAAAACATAGATTTATTTGTATATGTAGAGAGTTGTAACATATTTTTACATTTAGCAAATCATCAATTAAAAAGCTATTTATGGTTCCTAAAAAAACTTTTGGATAAAAAGCCTTAAACCTTCCCTTATGATTTCACAAACCACTTTTTTTACAGCTGTGTTGTGGTATTTTCTTTCAAGAATAACTGCCAAAATAACATTATCCTTAAAGTTATATATCTAAAATATTTCAGTCTTTGTAACTTTGTTTTTATCACAGTAACAAAAAGTTATGGGATATATATGTATAATTTTTAGTATTATTTTTTCAGTTTTAGACTCCAAAGTCTCGATACGCCTTCAAATTCTTTGCTCTCTTTTGCCAATGACCACAAGAATCTTATATTTATCACGCGTTACTACCATTATGTACATAATTGTTTATGATCTTGGGAGTGTATATTGTTATAGTACAGCAATTATTTTTATATAATGCTTTTAGGTTTTTGGGCAGCTTATTACTTACCCTTGTTTTGTACGAATCGTAGTTGAAGTATGCTTAAAGACTTATATTATCCTAAAGTTAATAATTTTGGACTAACCACAGTCTTAGCTGAAATATGGGATAATAACTTATAATTTCCTAAAGCTATTTGCTTTGAGGCAACCTCTGTCTTAATAAGAAACGTTCAAACATGTTTTTGTCTTATCTTAATCTATCTACTAGCTAGAAGAACACATGCTCTAAAACACTAGAGAACGTGTATTAAATAGGCTTTGAAAAATAGTGTAAGCCTACTCCTATTATCCATAGTTTTAGGTTTCGTTAAAGCTTTTGCAACTATAAGTCAACAATACAAAAATGTTTAGTGGCAATGCCTGCAACATATAAAAAAACTTCTAAGCTTGTATTGTTTTTATAGCCTATCTGAATCAATATTAGTCATTGATGCGTCATGGTTATACTCATATCTCTTGCTATTTATTAGTTAGCTAATAAGGGACTTCTAGTATCTAGTTAGAAAGTTTGGTTTTATAATTTTGCAGCAATGGCAGGTAAATATATATTAATCGGTGTAGGATCATTTGATCCTGATAAAGAAACTTCAGTTGGAAGTTGTTTAGACAACATCTTATAGAAGTCTTTTCTATTCTCTTCCTTTGAAGCCCATTGCATAAAAGCTTCATCACCACCGATACCGTGATAAACATTATAAAACATATCAGATACTCGTCTACGTCTCTCTTTAGTCTCTTGATTCCATCCACCAAATTTCTTGTGTCCATCTACAAACATATACTCTCCTTTACATTAGTAATAATACAACTCTAACACAACTCTTCTATCAACCTTAATAACTTATTGAGGGTTATATGCTCAAGGTATCAATATCTCATTAACATATTATAACAGTTTTTGTTTTTTTATCATAAGTTTTATTGTCATTTCAAGCGAAGACTAAAGAACTCACTCTTGTACAAACTATGCTACCTGCTATATTTAAAGCAAAAAAAAGTTTATCTAAAATACTTATAAGTCTTATTATAATTTTGTTGATGTTAGCACGTAGTTTTGTATGATACCTCTTCACAAGTTGAAATTGTTAGCTGTTTAAAAAATATCAGACTGTTGTATTGTTTTACTTTAGATTTTGGTAATAGCAAATTTTACCAATCCCGACACTAATTGGATATTCTCTAGCAAGTATTTAAAACTGTTAATAGTCAACAACACTTACTGTTCATTGATTCCTTCTCTTTCAATAAAATCGTATTTTATATCCTAAAACATCATCACACGAATACGAGAAAAGCATAAAAAAACATCAACATAAAGTTTCTACAACTATCCTATTGCCAATTCTAAGTTAACAACGCTGATAACATTAAAACAAACACCACAAAAACTTAGAAGCATGTTACTATAGACCTTTATACAATTAAGCTTCAAATTTAAGAATATAGTTACCTACAACACAAATTAATTTAATCAAAAGCGCCTTCTGTGAATGCATATAATTTGTACTATTTCTTACCTTTCTACCCCGCCACCTATTTTTTCATTCTTCCATGCTTGTTATATTTAATCTAATGCTTTCTTTACTCATATTAAATTAATCTAAAGCTTTCAAGATGTGACCCGCCAGTATGTTATTCTGTTTCATAGTGCTTCAATTGCATTTTCCCGTATTAGTTATGCAAGAGTCTAACATATTTTTTTGCTACTTCCATATCGTTGAAATGTATCTTTTCATTACCTATAATCTGATATACTTCATGACCTTTTCCTGCGATTAAAACAATGTCACCTTTGTCTGCCATGATGACCGCTTCTTTTATTGCTTCATCTCTACTGACAACAATCTTATAGTTTGTTTTATATACTCTTTTTATTCCAACTACTATATCAAGAATTATTTTATTGGGATCTTCTGACCTAGGATCGTCTGATGTTACGAAAACAAAATCACTCATTTCAACTGCAATTTTCCCCATCATCGGCCTTTTTGCCCTGTCCCTAAGTCCCCCGCAGCCAAACACGGTGATAATTCTTTTAGATTTAATCTTTTTTATAGTTTGCAAGACATTTTTCAAGGCATCATCAGTATGAGCATAATCAATGATGATATCAAAACCGATATCTGTTGCGTTAATCCTTTCAAGCCTTCCGGGCGCTTGTTTTGAATTCTCTAAACCTTCAACAGCTTTATTAAACGTAATTCCAGAGCAAACAGATGCGGCCAAAGCGGCTAAAGCATTGTATACATTATGTAATCCGATATGTTTTATACTTATTTTTGCTTTATCATCGTTAAAAATTAGGTCAAACTTACTGCCATTACCTGTGATTTCAATGTTTTTGGCTTTAAAATCAGCCCTATTTTTTTCAACAGTCGAATAAAGCTTTATTTCGGCATCGACTTCTGTTTCAGAAAGTTTTTTTCCGTGCTTATCGTCTACATTGATTATAGCATACTTTTTGT
>BNVZ01000050.1 GCA_025998475.1 Endomicrobiia bacterium
TTTTTCTATAAGACCACTGTAAATGTTTCTAAAAACTTTGTCAATGTTGTGACAAACAGCACGAATTTTATTACTTACCAAAGCAAGTATCCATGTTAAATGGATTTGCGCTACTTGCGAAAATGACAACAGTACCAAGCGTGACGTTTAAAGATTGCCGTCATTTAGAACAAATCTCAAATTTATCTTCAATAACCATTAAACCTTTGCGACAACGATTTAAATTTGCATCGATAATCCTTTGAAAGAATTGTATCTTTTTTTATCAAAAAAAGATACCTTTTGTAGAATCTAAAGACAAAACATATGAAAGTTTTTTTAATTTTTGATTGTCGCATGGCAGTGCCAAATTGCAGCCTATGGAATTTACTTTGAGCCTAAAATCAACCCCCTCAAGAAACCTTTTTCGTGCGTTTGTCCTATGTTGTTAGCAGAGCCTGTATGGTTGTTCCTTAAAAAGAAGTGTAACATAGAGTGTATGCAGTAACAGAGAATTCGTTTTGAGTTTCTGATCAAAAAGCCAAAACTGACAAAATAGATGCTAAAATACTGACAACTTATGGAGCTAAAATGCAAAAAACTTTAAGACTACACAAACGAAATGAAAACAAACAATTAATTGAACTTATTTGTACAGGAAGCGAACTTCTTAGCGGAAAAACAAACACCAATGCTGCATATATTGGCTTAAGGCTTTCCTCTATGGGTCTTGAATTGTCATTTGCTACTAACGTCGGAGACAGAAAACAAGATCTAATACAAGAATTTAAACGAGCTTTTGAAAGAAGTAGCGTTATTATTACTACAGGTGGTCTTGGTCCTACATTTGATGATATAACTGTTGAAAGTGTGGCAGAATGTTTAAATCGTGAAATATATTTAGATAAAAAAGTTTTAAAATCTATAAAGGAGTACTTCTCAAAGCGAGCGGTTACTTCAATTCCTAAGATTAATGAAAGACAAGCCAATATTATTAGAGGCGCAAAGGTTTTAAAAAACCATTTAGGAACAGCTCCGGGACAGATGTTATGTTTTGAATTTAAAGACGGCGAAAAAAAATACCGCAGAACTTTATTTTTGTTTCCGGGGCCTCCAAAAGAAATGCAGCCGATGTTTGAAGAAAATGTCGAATCGTTTTTAAAAAGTTACTTAATGGGTGTAAAGAAAAATTCTGTTCTTCGCGTTTTTGGTCTTGCGGAATCTGATGTTGCTGAAAGAATAAAATCTGTTATAGAAGAAGCTAATTCTAACTATGGTAAGGCTGTGGAATTTGGCATTCTTGCAAACGATTCTATTGTTGATGTGAAATTTTCTGTTTCAGGAGGAGATGAACTTTTTGTTGATAAAATAATAAAGAATTTAAAACTCGAAGTTAATAATGTTTTGAAAGATAATATTTTTGGTTCTGATAGTGACACACTTGCATTTGTTGTGGGACGGCTTTTGATTGAAAAGAAAAAAACAGTTTCTTTTGCTGAATCTTGTACAGGCGGTAAGATAGCCGCAACAATTACAGATGTGCCGGGAAGTTCTTTATATTTTAAAAGCTCTGTTGTTGCATATTCAAATGAATCTAAAATAAAACTTCTTGGCGTAAAAAAAGAAACTTTATCAAGCTTTGGAGCTGTAAGCAAAGAAACTGCCAAAGAAATGGCTAAAGGTGTTTTAAAACTTTCAGGAAGCGATTATGCTTTTTCAGCAACAGGAATTGCAGGACCCGGTGGCACAAAAGAAAAGCCTGTAGGCCTTGTGTATATAGGTTTTGCGGACAAGAAGAAAACAGAAAGCTTTAAATTTAATTTTAACGGAACAAGAAAAGATATAAGAGAAAGAACAGTAAACACAGTTTTAGATTTATTAAGAAGAACGGAGGCTTATTAAAAATTACGAGTCTAAATAAATAATCATGGTAATGTTTTAGCGAAGGTTCCGTTAACTTCAAAACCAACAAAAAAGTCAATAAGTGGATATATTCTTTGAATTTAACAAAGTTTAGATTAGCAGTTAAAAAGCTAGTTGGCTATATAATTAATTGTAATAGGGACTTTATATGCCTCATTTTTATGTAAAACCTGAAGATATAACAGAAAACATTTTTTCTATCAAAGGCAAACAAGCACATTATGTGTCTAACGTGCGACGGTTCAAGCCAGGGGATGAAATAATGATTTTTGACGGTATGGGTAATTCTTATAAAGCAAAAATTAATTCTGTAAATAAAAACGAAATCATAGGAAATATACTATCTTCTAAATATAAAATATCCGAATTTACCGTAAAAGTTTACACATCAATACCTAAATTCGACAGATTCGAGTGGCTTATAGAAAAATGTGCGGAAATTGGCGTGTCGGAAATTTTTCCCATTAACACTAAAAGAAGCACACGTATAAGTTTTTCAAAAAATAAAGCAAACCGATACGAAAAAATATCTATCGCCGCAAGTTCCCAGTGCGGAAGGGGCGATATTATGAAAATAAATAATCAGTTGGACTTTAAAACTGCGTGTAAAAACACCGTAAAAGATAAAAACTTTATAAATATACTTCCTTGGGAAAGTCAAAGCAAAATGTTTCCTTATAATTTACTTTCAAAATCAAAATTTACTGGAGCAAATATTTTCATAGGTCCTGAAGGCGGATTTGAAATTGAAGAAGTTGAATTTGCCAAATCTATTGGCATTGATATCGTAACACTTGGAGATAATATTTTAAGAGTGGAAACAGCGGCTGTCGTTGCAAGCGCTTTAATTTTAAATTCACAATCGTTATTTTACAACTCTTAAAAGTCTTAAAACAGGACAATTAATTTAATGAAATATTATATTCACACTTTTGGATGCAAAGTAAACCAATACGAGTCGCAGCTTATTTCTGAAAAATTTAAAAATGATAATTTTGAATGCGTCAAAAAACCTGAAGAAGCTGACATTATTATTTTTAATTCATGTACCGTAACAGCAAAAGCCGATAAAGAGTGCAAATATTTTTTAAGAAAAATGTCAAAACTTCCAAACAAGCCTAAAATAATGCTTACAGGATGTCTTGTAAAAAATAAAAATGTCTGCATAAAAGAACTATTACCAAACATTGAAATAATAGAAGACAAAACAAAACTTTTCAACAAACCGCAAAATCAAATGATTTCAGGTTTTGATAAACACTCGAGGGCATTTTTAAAAATACAAGACGGCTGCAAAAGTTTTTGCAGCTATTGTATAGTACCCTATGTCCGGGATGTTCTTTGGAGCAAACCTGAAAATGAAGTTATTCCAGAAATTACAAATCTGGCAAAAAACGGATACTGCGAGATAGTTTTAACAGGAATACATATAGGCAAATACCATGAAGGACTATCCAATCTGCTTGAAAAAATAATCCAAACCTCTCTAAATTTTAGAGTACGAATTTCATCCATAGAATTAAATGAAATTGACGATAAGTTGATAGAACTTATAAAACAAAATCCTGACAAGATATGCTGCCATCTGCATATACCGTTACAATCTGGAAGCGATGAAATTTTACGACAAATGAACAGAAAATATTCAAGCAAAGATTTTGAGAAAAAAATAAACAAAATAATGCAGATATTACCTGACTTAACACTTACAACAGATATCATTACAGGCTTCCCCGGAGAAACAGAAAAATATCATAAGGAAACATGTAAATTTGTAAAACGAATTCCATTTGCAAAAGTGCATATTTTTAGATATTCGGACAGAGCTGGCACAAAGGCTTCAATGTTTACAAATAAAGTTTTTGCAAATGAAATAAAAAACAGATCAAAAGATTTATTTGAAATAGATTATATAAAAAGAAAAGATTTCTTAAACAAAAATATAGGTAAAAAAAGAAAAGCTGTAAAAATAGCTATAGGTAAAAATATAGTTCTTACAGATAATTATATAACTGTACCGATAGAAAGAGAAAAGCTAAACCAAATAAACGGTATTTTTGAAGTTGAAATTACAGATAAGTCTGAAATTTAAATTTCTATTACTGAACCTGTCTAAAAACTCTTAAAATTTCTTGTCAATTCTTAAACTTGTTTTGGTAAGTGACGTTGGTTTTTACGGCAAGATGTCTAAAACAAGGGTTAATACGGTAAAACACGAAAGCCTAATTATATAACTTCAGCCAAATATATCTTTGAAATCAAAATTGTTTGATTATAGATATTTTTAGCTCCTATCAAAAAACCTGTATCTTACGGCCTCCGCTATATGGTTTGCTTTAATTATGTCGCTGCCATCCAAATCAGCAATAGTTCTTGAAACTTTTAGAATTTTATCATAAGATCTTGCCGAAAAATTCAACTTCTCTATCACAGTTTTAAGCATTTCGTAAGCATTATTATCCAAAATACAATATTTTTTTATTTCTTTTGACTGCATTTGTGCATTTGCATATATACCACTTCCAGAAAATCTGACAGTTTGAATTTTCCTTGCTTTTACAACTCTTTCTCTCATTTTTGCCGAACTTTCAGCATTAGCATCCAAATTTGATAATTCAGAAAATTTTAAAGCAGGAACTTCAACATGAATATCAATTCTATCCATCAAAGGACCTGAAATTTTACCCTGATATCTTCTTATTTGATTAGGATTGCAGATACACTCTTTTTCTCTATGCCCTAAATTTCCACAGGGGCAAGGGTTCATAGCTGCTACAAGCATGAATGACGCAGGAAAAATAAAACTGTTTTTTGCGCGGGAAATAGTTATAGTTTTGTCTTCTAGAGGCTGACGCAAAACTTCAAGAGCATCTCTTCTAAATTCCGCAAATTCGTCTAAAAATAAAACTCCGTTATGGGAAAGACTTACTTCCCCGGGCTTAGGACAAGCCCCGCCGCCCGCTAAGGCCGCTGACGAAGAAGTATGGTGAGGACTTCTAAAAGTACGATGACTTATTAATCCACCTGTAAAAGCATGTCCTGCGGCAGACCATATTTTTGTAGTTTCTACAGCTTCGTCAAATGTCATGGAAGGAAGTATCCCTGGGATACGTTTTGCTATCATTGTTTTTCCAGAACCGGGAGGTCCTGACATAATTATGTTATGACTTCCTGCCGCGGCAACTTCAGTAGCTCGTCTTGCATTGTGCTGACCTTTAACATCCGCAAAATCACAATTTAATTCGATAGCGACATTTAATTCTTTTTCACAATATACATAAGGTTTACAAACCAATTCGCCATTTATAAACCTAACAATTTCAACAAGAGTTTTAAAAGGATATGCGTTTATCTTACCTGCAACAGCAGCTTCCTGTCGATTTGCAAAAGGCGCTATAAAATCTTTTATCTTATTTTTTTGTAAAATCAGAGAGATAGGTAGAACTCCTTTAACTTTTCTTATTTTCCCATCTAAAGACAATTCACCAACCGCGCAAAATTTCTGTAAATTTTCTTTTTTTATTTTGCCGTTTGCAGCAAGTATGCCCAAAGCTATAGACAGATCAAAAATACCACCTTCTTTTTTTATGTCGGCAGGAGCCAAGTTAACCGTAATCTTTTTTGAAGGGAAATCAAAGCCAGAATTTTTCATTGCAGCAACAACTCTATCGCGGGATTCTTTAACCGCAATATCAGGAAGACCTACGATGGAAAAAATTGGCATGCCGGAAGAAATATATGTCTCTACTTCAACAATATTTGCATCTATTCCGTTTATGGCCGCAGAATAAATAATGGAAAGCACTTAGCCCTCTTTAATTTTTTTACTATCCTACTGTACTAAACTTTCTGCATAAATCATATTCAAGAATTAACGGTGGTTTTGCTTGATAAAAGTTTTTAGACAAACTCAACTTTAATTGTACTTCTCAAAAATCAAGAAGCAAAAATAGAGATCTTAAAAAAACAGACAAAAACTAGAAAACACAAAGGCCATGGGAGTGATGTAAAGCTGCCCCTATAGAAATAAGTATCCAATATGACTTTTGAACTAGCTTTTGATTTTTATTCTAGTTACTTCAAATTTTTCAAGGAATACTCCAAGCCTTCGGCCTTCGGAAATGGCAACAAAACAATAATCATTTTAACTCTAATGACACAGCCCTATGTGAAAAATCTAGACAATAATAAAAATAAAACAAATCTAGATGCGAAGATGTAAAGCTTTTATGAATTCTTTGAAAGTCGACTGCAGCGATTTTTTTCAGGTATGCCTGTTTTTAGAGAATTGCACAGACACATCTTAATATCTCAACCATAAAAGATGCACTATTTAAACAATAGACCTCTTGCACAACTAAGTATTAAATTTTAGAATTACAAATACCTGAAACCCAAGTTAAATCGCAGCCCAAAGCGTCTTTTGCGATATATATCTATTCTGTACTATTTTGAACCTTTTTGCCTTTCTTCCTCCTATCTTTTCTTTCTTCCTTGCTATCCTTTGTTTTATCAAATGCTTTCTTTACTCCCATTAATACTAAACCCATTCCACCCGACCTACCTGCTTTCTTTTTCTGTTTCATAGCACTTCTATTGTACTTTTATGTGTTGGTTATGCAAGAGGTCTAATGATTAACCAAACAAAAGGGGACCCCGGAGAAGCTCTCCCCGGGGTTGTCAGATAGATTAGATCTTTCTTATGTTTGCCGCTTTAGGGCCTTTGTCAGAACTTACAACTTCAAATTCGACACTATCGCCTTCCGCTAAGGACTTAAAACCGTCAGATTGAACGGCTGAATAGTGTGCGAAAACATCACCTGACCCGTCATCATTCGAGATGAACCCATACCCTTTTTGGTCGTTAAACCATTTCACTTTGCCTTTTGCCATTTACTGCAACTCCTTTTTTTCTATCCGACTTAACGGATAATTAAATTACAACCTTACGATTGCCGTGGTATTTTAATAAAATAATTATATAATTGTCAAGCAATTATTGGTTAAATACATATGCGACATTTTATTATTTACTTGCTGATCTGCAAAGGGGTTTTTAGATTTAACGCCAAATGTGGCCATTGTTACAATACACTAAATATTCCACCAATAACTCATTAGACCTCTTGCATAACTAATATATAAAAGTACAATAGAAGTACTATGAAACAGAAAAAGAAAGCAGGTGGGTCGGGTGTAATGGGTTTAGTATTAATGGGAGTAAAGAAAGCATTTGATAAATAAAGGATAGCAATGACAGATAGAAGAAAAGATAGGGTAAGAGCAAAAAGGTTCAAAATAGTCTCAAAGATAGATCTAGTAGGCCTTAGGCAGAATACATACAAACACACTAACCCCCAAAAAGAGATCAAAGAAACACCCGCTGACAAAAGAAGATAAGGAGTTAAACAGGGAGATTTCATCAGATGATTATAGTAGAAAACATTAAAGTATTTGTTAAAAGGTTCAAAATAGTACAGAATAGACATAGAAACCGCAAAAGACCCTTTGGACTGCGATTTAACTTAGGTTTCAGGTGTTTGTAATTCTGAATTTAATACTTAGTTATGCAAGAGGTCTAATGCTGTTTTAGCGCCATGATGTCCTTGTTCTGCTGATTTTTTATACCAGTCAAGCGCTTTTTCATAATTTTGTTTTACTCCTTTTCCTTTGCAATACATCAAGCCCAAGTTATACTGAGCTTGATCAAATCCTTGTCTTGCTGATTTTTTATACCATTCAACCGCTTCTTCATAATTTTGTTCTACTCCTAATCCATTGCAATACATTAAACCCAAGACACATTGAGCCACTTCATCACCCTCTTTTGCTAACTCTTTAAAGCATTTAAACGCTTCTTCATAATTTTGTTCTACTCCTAGTCCTTTGCCATGCATCACTCCCAAGATACATAGAGCTTGTGCGTCTCCTTGCTCCGCTGATCTTTGAAACCAACCAAGTGCCTTCTTATAGTTTTGTTCTACTCCTAATCCTTTGTAATACATCAAACCAAAGTTATATTGCGCTTTTGCAAACCCTTGCTCCGCTGATTTTTTACATACTTCAAAAGTTTCTGGGTTTTTACTTTTTTCCAATAATTCTTCAGCCTTGTTGAGAATGATTTCACAATCCCGCCTACCTTCGTTATTTGAAAAGATGTAAATAAAAATCAATCCGATAATTACTGCAACTGCGCCCAATACAAATCCAAATCCTCTATGATTTTTTATTCCTGTTTTGCTATTACTTTTAAACTCATCTTTATATTTTTCTGTTTTATTCTTTGTTCTAAACATTTTCAACCTCTCTTTGTAATGTGCCTCTATGTCAAGATTCTTAATAAGTAGGTGTTAAGCTGTCATTTATTTTTGTCCTATAGTTTGTCTCCGAAGATTTAAAAGAGGAGTTTCTCCGATTTAGGGCATTGTTCTGCTTTTGTTTATGGAATGAACCTCCGCACAGCAAGACGCGCGGTATCAGCAGTGGAAGTTGAAGAGCTGTAATTGTTGCTGTAGATCTTTGACCCCCTGTTTAGCAACATAGCCCAAGAATCCCTTCTGTTTTCCTACTTG
>BNVZ01000051.1 GCA_025998475.1 Endomicrobiia bacterium
TTGCTTACATTGGTATTAGCTTTGGCCATTTTTAACTTTTTCTTTACTTCGATTTATTCCCTCATTAAAGTAATCGATGATGCGTTGACACAACGGTGGAGGTTAGGACGCGGTATTGAAAAGGAAACATTGAGTCGTTGGTTAGATCATTGGTGATTTTAGTGAGAGGGTGACTAATGAGACGGTGTGAATGGTTTTCGAGACTTTTTTGATTAGCCTACAGAGATGTTATTTTTCTTGTATCTTCCTTTCTTCTTGTCATCCTTCTTTTCTTTTATTTGACATAGTCTTTTTTCTACTGTCTGCGTTTTAAAATTTGCTGCTAACTATTTCTTTGTTACTATAACTTCTTGAAGCGGTTGAGGCGCTCCTTAGAGGAAAGTTCGAATAGCTCGTCAATTTTGTTACGGATGTAATCCCCCGAATAACGGCCGGGCGAAAATAATTTATTGATGCCAACGAGAAGCTTGTGGCGGTCTTCTCCGTCGGCGCTGGCCTCTAAGAGGATGGAGGTAATTTTACTAGTGATGGATTCAACATTGCTTGCGTACATTATGAGGAGGTTACTGCAGTCGATGTTATTATTTTTGAAGTGATTGAAGATGTCGATGAACCTATGGATGCGTATATCCGCGTCTGAACGAGTAAAATAATGGGTAAGGATTGCTACGAGGTTGATACGGTCGTCATTACTAATATCTGGTTTTAAGAGGAAGTTAATTACGTGGGTGCGAATGGAGGGGATGTCATCGTCGCTCAGGTAGGATTGGAAATTAACAAGGTCATTCATAAGGTCTTGAATGAATAGGTTGGTTAAATTGGTTGAATCTCTATCAAAATTTTTGAATAAAGAAATGACGGCTATAAGTTGGTTATACTCATCATCAGAGATCTCCAACTCCTTAACATCTTGAATGATATCGTCGAAGATGTCTTCATCGACGAGTTCGCCGATGGCGCTAATGAGTCGTTGAGTACCTGACTCTAGGGTTGATGGTGGTGATTCAGAGCTTGACGAACTACATGATGATTGTTGTGGTGATGTTTGTGATCCAGAGCCTGACGAACTAGATGATGGTGACTTTGATGATGAGTTTGAAGATGAGCTCGAACTGCTAGAGCTTGAACTCGAGCTTGAACCACTGGAGCTTGAAGATGAGCTTGAACTCCAACTATTTTGGTTGGGCGAGTTTTGATCGGGATTAACCACCCATGTATCAGAACCGTAATTGGTTATGTCTTTTTTAAAAATTATATTAGTAGGTAGAAAATCAAAACCTCTGGTATACACGCGACAAACAACTTTACCAGGCTGATCTTCTTCTTTATCAACATATATACGGTATGAATTAACAAAAAAATCTTCACTTACAGGTGGGAGTTCCCATGTAAATTCTGTTTGTTGCTGCATTTTGATCATATCGGAGTCCCCGACAGCATAGTAGCAATCCTCGCCATTAGGGCTAAATTTCAGTTTTATGGTAGTAAAATTCATTGATGTAATGGGTTGCGGCGTCACATTTGAAGATGACGGTGATATCACAGCAGTCAGTTGTTCTTCTTCTCCATTTCCTTCTGCTTCTAATTTCTTTTTTCGTTCTTCTTTTGCTTTTTGTTTTTCGCTTTCCTTTTTCTGGTCCAGTAGTAATCTTTCGATGAATGTGGCGCGTTTATCGGAGGTAAGGGGCTCGATATCCATGAGAAGGCGGGAACGTCCTAAAAAGTCGATGTCGCAGTGAGAAATGGCTTTAATAAGGTTAATAAAATTCTTTTTATAGTCTTTATCATAAATCATTTTGATACGACTTAAAAAACGGTCCCATATTTTATTATTGGAATTAAAGTCGTGGAAGATGATGATGATTTCATTGCGTATAGAGCTATTCCTGATGTCATTGTAAATAGTGGTGATGCTCTCGCGATGGTGGTTTTGGGCGTCATTAAGATTGGGGATGAGGGTGTTGAGTTCTTGAATCTGTGATGATGCTGATGGCAATGGAGAGCTTGATAAACTAAATGATGATGACGATGATGATAATGATGGTAGTGATGATAGTGACGAAGCACTTAACGGACTAGATAATGTTGACATTGATGATGAGTTTGAAGATGAGCTCGAACTGCTAGAGCTTGAACTCGAGCTGGAACTGCTAGAGCTTGAAGATGGACCTGAACTCGAGATATTTGGTTTGGTAGAGTTTTCATCGGGACCAACAACCCATACATCAGAACCATTACCAGTGTTGTCTTTTTTAAAAATTATATCAGGTAGACTATCAAATTTTAGGCCAAACACGTGACAAACAACATTACCTGACTGATTTCTTTCCCTAGCAACAAATATACGGTATTCATTAATAATAGTATCTTTGCTTTCATATGGGAGTTCCCAAATATGTTCATCCCCAAGGGTTCCTCGCCGCATTTTGATCATATCGGAGCCCCCAACAGCATACCAGCAATCCTCACGATTAGTGCTAAACTGCAATTTCATGGTAGTAAAATTCATGGATGTAATGGGTGGGGGCGTCTTACTTGAAGATGATGATGCTATCACAACAGTAAGTTCTTCTTCTGCTTCTTTCTGTATACGTTCTTCATCTCTTTTCAGTTCTTCTTCTTTTCTCTTCTGTTCTGCCTCTTCTTTTTGTTTTTTTCTCCGTTTTTGCGCTGCTACATCTTCCTCTTCCATCTTTTCATTTTCTTCTTCTTCTCTCTTTATGAGTTCTTCTTCTGCCTTCCTTTTCTTTTCTACCTCTTCTTCTTCCTTTTCTCTCAGCCACACCTGTCCGCCATCAGGCTCTTTTAGCCATTCATATCCACCGTCTTCTTCTCTCAGCCACACCTGTCCGCCATCAGGCTCTTTTAGCCAATTGTGTCCCTCCGTCATTTTCAACCACATCCGTCCACCACAAGGCTCTTTTAACCACTTGCGCCCATTAGGCTCATTTAGCCACTTCCATCCACCATGATCTTCTAGGAACTTTCGAAAATATTCTTCCATTGAAAGCATTGGATATGATGTTTGTTTATCTACTGCTGGCAGTGCTGGCGGGGGAACTGCTGGGTTGTCCAATGAACTTCCTACTCCTACTCCATGTGTTGTCAGTGTTTCTGCCACTGGGTCTCTATGTTGATCAGGTCCAATTTCATATTCAAACTCAGTACCCACCACCGACACTACTTGTGGCTCATACTTTGCTATCGTTGGTGAAGGAACCACTGATTTTTTCGATAAGTTCTCTTCTTCTTCTTTTGCTTTTCTTGTTTCTTCTGTTTTTTTTATTTTCTCTGGAGTAGCAGTCCTTCTGTTTACAATTAAAGCGTTGTTTTTATCACAGGAACTTAAAAACATACTAAAAAGAATGTATGTCATAAATAATGTTGATAATGTTTTTAGTTTCATTATTATACTCCTTAATATATTCAATGCTACATATTGTTATTATAACATTTTAATAAAAAAAATCACTATCTCTCTTTCGGCTTTTCTTGCAGCACAATTGTCGGCTCTTCTTTCCACTCCCGATTTTCTCCTCCTATCTTTCTTTCTAGCTCTATTTTCTCCTTTTCCAACTCTTCCCACTCTTTCCGCTCTGCCGTTTTTCTTTTCTGCTCTTTTACTTTCAACCAACGATCCACTATCTCCTGCTTTTCCTCAGGCGTAGGTGGATACAAGACATAATACCCAGCCATTAACGGACGGGCAGCATAATACTCAGCTAGTAGCTTATTTCGCTCGTCTTCCCGCCCTTCTTCCCACGCTTTTTCACGTTCCTTCCGCTCTCTTTTCTGCTCTTTTTCTTTCAACCAACAATCCACTATCTCCATCTTTTTCTTAGACGTAGGAGGATACGAGGTATAATGCTTAGCCATTATCGGATGGTCAGCATAATACTCAGCTAGTAGCTTATTTTGCTTTTCAAGATCTTCTGGTCTTAGTTTTGCTTGAGCTTTTTCTTCTTCTAATCTCATTATTTCTTTTCCTTCCTCTACTAGAGCAGAAAAAGAAAAAGAAAGAATTGGAGCAGAAGCAGCCAATCTCTTTTTTTCTTTTGCTGTCGTTGGTTCTAATACTTGCGCTAGATTTTTGTTTGGATCGAGCGCTGACTCTTTCATTTTTGTTGGTTCTGGTATTGGATCAGCCACTGGGTCTTGCACTTTTTCTTGTTTTGATACTTGCTCTGATTCGAGCGGTGTTACTGCTAATTTTTCTTCTTCTTTTGCTTTTGTTGTTTGCGTTTCATCTTTTTCTTCTTGTTTTGCCTCTTCTTGTGCTTTTGTTTTTGCTCTTTGTGCTTCTTTGATTACTTCTGCTTTTGTTCTTTCTGCTTCGTTTATCTTTTCTATTTTCTCTGATGAAGCAGTCCTTCTGTTTACAAGTACAGCATTCTTTTTATCGCACGAACTTATTATCAATCCTAATATTATCGTTATTAACCCTATTGTTTTTTTCATTTTTCTTTCCTCCTTTGCTTTTCTATATGGCCACACTAAATTGTACCATAAAAAATAGAAAGACGTATGTAGAAATATACTAACCACTTAATTTATAAGACGGTACAATTTCAAATGGTATGGCTACAAAGACATTAAGTTAAGTTACACAGCATCACAATTTTCATTGCCTTACTCTTTTCGTGCTATTTATTCTATATTGCTCCAATCAAACTATCAAGAATACTTCTACTTCCACTCTAATAATTCCTATCTTTCTTTACGCTGTCCCTCTTTCCCCTATTTTATATAGTAGTCTTTTGCTCTATCTTTATTTCTAAGACCACATACTCATTATCATTGATATATTTTTTCATTTGTATCCGCGCCTACTGGTAATTGTTGTTGTGGTTGTTCTACTATGAACATTTTTTTGAACTCTTCAAACAGCTCTGGCGATCCCTTCTTACTATCAAGCCAAGCCTGTACCTGATTAAATGCATTCTTAACTGCATCAGCTCTTATAGCTTCCCCTTCCTCTACTTTTGCCTCTGCTTCATCAAGACGCTTTTTTAACTCATTACTTTCCTTTGCTTGATCAACTACCTGTTGCATTTTTTGTTGATTCTCTTCATTTACCCTAACAACTTCTTCCTTATCTTGAGCTACTTTCTGAGCCGCTTCTCCCTCTGCATGAGCAGCTATCTTCGCTACTTCTTTCCTCAATTTCTTAACCTCTTCATTTATGTAAGGGGCGTAGAGAGGCTCCCCCGTCCATGCAAGTCTATTCTTTTTACGAGCTTCCCACTCCTTCTTTGTACGAGCTTCCCACTCCTCACAGTACTTATTTGCTCGTTCTATTTCAGCTGCTATTTCATCTTTAATAGCTTTTATTGATTCTGCTTTGTCTTCCTCAGATCCTCTTGCAACCCTAACTAATTCCTCCTTCAGCTCCACCAATTCTTCTCCTACCTTCTGAAGCTGCTTAAGTTTAAGATTGCGCGCCACAACATCGTTCAACTCTTCTTCTTCTTTCTGTTTACATTTTTCTAAATTACTTTTAGCTGTTTCCTTCAAAGATATTGTCTCAGCAATACTCATCATAGTGTCCTCCACAGCATCACGTAAAACACATAACTCTTTCAACAGCACATCCTCATCATGCTTATCCAACTCTTGTTTCTCTATTTTTGACTGAAAATCAGGATCATGGGACTCATTCTGATTGGCATTCTCTTTATGTTTGACCTCAATATTTTTATCAGTCCCTGCACTTGTTCTCGCACGTATCCTATTATCACTGTTGTTAAGCTCTTTAGTGTATTTTTGTATATACCCTTTTATATCTTCTAACTTCCGATTGACCATATCATTTCCCGTATATAAAGTGAATTTTTGTATATTCTCTTCTAGACCTTCTAACTTCTCATTGAGTCTAACAATTTCCGTATCTGAATTTGCAATCATTTCTCCTTGACGTAGGATTTCATTATTATTGTTTTCCAACCTAACCCTATCAGCACTAACCATAACCTTCTCTAAAAGCTCATCTCCACCAATGGAAACTATACGAGCTATAGCAAACTCAACAGTAACACGATGATTCTCATTTTCCATCCTAGCTTCTTCTTCTGCCTTTTCCAACGTATTAAGCTGATCATTACACATGGCTCGTTCATTATCCAGCCTTACAATTGGCTCTCTAAGCTCATCTACCTCTACCCCAGCCACATCCAAGTCTTTAGTCACCTTTGCCAACTTCTCTAAATAAAGTTCCCTTTCTTTATTTAAATTCTCAATACAAATCTCAGATTGTTCGATGCAACTTTTTTTATGTTCAATTACCATAGCATCATTGTAATTATAATCATCGAGGTCTTTCGAAACGAACTTAAGCTCCTCTTGTTCTTTTGCCAAATCTATATCTCTTTTCTTAAGCTCTTCTTCAATCCCAGATTTATCCTTAGCAAGCTCTTTCTTATGAACCAATGCTTCCTCATACAGCTTATCAATCTCAGTTTGTCTATAATTTATTATTGAGCGTCTTTCAACCATGCGACTTTGCTCATCCCCAATTTTCTGTATCTCCTGAAGCACACGGTTATCTTCATAATCCTTATTAGCAATAACTTTGATCAATCCTCTAAAAATTGCCTCTTTAGCAGCTGCATCACGCCTTTCAGCAGCGTCACGAGCCCTGACTGCTTGTGTCACTTTATCATTAGCTTGATCTTTAACCTTAACATCATGGTAAAACACTTTGTCATACTCAGCTACAGCTTTAGCCAATTCCGCATCTACCTGCTCAAATAATTTCACAGCCTTTGACGCTTCGTTATTTGCAGCATTTCGAATATCATTCCACTTCTTATCAAACTCCACTTTCTTTTTGACATATTCATTATTAGCAGCAATTTTATCGTTTATTCTTTCTGCATTTTTATTATTAGCACCAATTTTATCATCAAGCTCTTTCTTCCTTATTTTCGCATTATCCTTATTCATAACTTTAGCATTCGTATTGTCTATGGTCTTTTGATACTCAGCAATTGCAGCGAGATGTATATTGTTGAGCTCTGGAATTCCAGCAAGCTCCTCCTTCAAATTATCTCTATCTTTCTCACTAATATTTCCACCAATATTGTTTCTATCAAACTCCTCAGCCGCTTTCCTTGCATCTTCCTCGATTTCCTGCTTGCGCTTATTCGCATTAATGCTAGTCTGCTTAACTATTTCCCAAGCCTCTTCCTTTCCAAAAAAAATTTTCTGGGCATCATTATCTCTCGCATCCAATTCTTTAGTAGTTGTTGTTAACTCATTAGAAGCCATCACCACTTCCTTTCTACACCTTTCAAACTCTTTCTCAACTTCAGCCTTTTCTCTCATAGCCATGCTAAGTTCTTCTATTGGTTCTGCCTCCGATGAATTAGAATCAGATGTTGATACATGTGAAGATGATGCTGGCAAAGCAGGTACAAGCGATGTAGAGGATTCCCCAACATTATCCCTAAGCTTCTCCAACTTTCTAAGTTCAGCGCTTTTCTTTCTCAACTCCCTTTCTTTGTCCCGTGCTAGTGAAGCTATATGACACTCTATCTCTCTATTTGCCAAGGCAATATTATTCATTATATCTTCCAGCTCATGAGATTCTAACGGATTTAACTCCCCACATTCAGACTTTTTGTCCTTCAACTCTTTAGCTCGAAGCAAATTTCTCTCCAACTTATCCTCAAGACACCCAGCGTAAAACTCACTTTTGCTGTATAATCTTTTGAGTATGATATCGGTTTCTTCCTGCTCAATCACCTTATCTAAACCCCCAACCTTAGTCTGATTGACATCAGGTTCAATGGTAGACGATGAAGATGAACTTGACGAGCTCGGTAGCTGTATATTTGGTTGTTGTTCTGACGCTGGTACTAATGGCTCTTTAGCATGATCTTCTGGTACAGATACTGCTGTATCTGCTGCGACTGTCGGTTGCTCTGTCCGTTCTGCATCAACTGGCTGTGGTGTTGGTTCCAAATCCACGTTGTCAACAGCATTTTGTTGTTCTTCAGTCAGTGGTGGTGCAATTTTGTCAGCAGCATTTTGTTGTTCTTCAGATAATTGTGGTGGTGCTGGAATATCTGCATTAACTGGTGGTGGTGGATCCGCTACGACAGCAACTTTACCTACCACTGGCGGGGGTGGTGGTACATCCCCATCTTCACCATCAGCCATAGCATTAACCGCAGGACTTATTACCATCCCAAACACTATGATTGCGGTCATTACTTTTTTTACTATCTTTTCTAGTTTCGTTTTTAGCATTATCGTTAATAACTCTCCCATCTTACTTTTTCTTTTTATGGTTTCCATTATTCGACTACTCCTCTTGGTAAATTAATTACCACTTTATTTTTGTTTTTTGTTTTTTGCCTACTT
>BNVZ01000052.1 GCA_025998475.1 Endomicrobiia bacterium
AACAAACGCATGAAAAAAGTTTTTTTAGGCAACTGATTTTAGACTCAAAGCAAATTCCATTTAACTTAGGTTTCAGGTATTTGTAACTCTAAAAATTAATACTCAAGTTGTATAAGAGGTCTATTATAAAAAATCTTTTTTATATTATTGGGAAGTATTTCTAAAAGTTTTTCAACTAATTTTATTGCTGGAATGTGAGTAAAAAATCTGTGGAATTTGTTGTAAAACTAATCATACACACCACATAAAACGTACCATTTGCAAGTTGGTAAAAAAACAGATAAAATAGGGATGACTGAAGACAGAAGATGGGTAAGGAAAGGTTAAGCAAAAGAGTGGATAATCAAACATTTAGTTAATCAAAATCAGGAGGTAGTATAATGTATAAAGTAGTTTTAATAAGGCACGGAGAGAGTGTTTGGAACAAAGAAAACAAATTTACCGGATGGGCAGATGTCGATTTATCTGAAAAAGGAAAAGAAGAAGCTTTAAAAGCCGGAACAGAATTAAAAAAAACTGGTTTTAGATTTGATTTGGCGTATACTTCGGTTCTTAAAAGAGCAATAAAGACTCTTTGGAACGTTCTTGATACGATGGATTTAGTTTGGATTCCAGTAATTAAAAGTTGGAGACTAAACGAGAGACATTACGGCACCTTACAGGGATTAAATAAGGCTGAAACTGCCGAAAAATACGGTGAAGATCAGGTAAAAATTTGGAGAAGAAGTTATAACATTCCTCCTATGGCTTTAGATGAAAATGATGGTAGGTATCCCGGAAAAGACGCAAGATATGTAGGATTTCCAAAGAACAAACTACCTTTGACCGAATGTTTAAAAGATACAGTGGCAAGAGTCGTTCCCTATTGGGAAAAAGAAATTGCTCCACAAATAAAAGCAGACAAAAAAGTAATCATTGCAGCACACGGCAACAGTTTAAGGGCATTGGTTAAATATCTTGACAACATAAGCGACAGCGATATAATAAATTTGAACATACCAACTGCAATGCCGCTTGTTTACGAGCTTGACGAAAACTTAAAGCCGATTAAAAATTATTATTTGGGTGATCCTAAAGTTGTTAAAGAAGCTATGGAATCGGTTGAAAGTCAGGGCAAAGCGAAATGATTACATTTTTTAGCGTGTTTTGTGTAGAGTTTGGAATTTGTAAAATATTTGTAATGCAAAAGGGGTGTTGTGTAAAATGATGCGCAAATTTAGATTGTTTTTTAGAAACAACAGAATATGGTTTATTGTAGGTTCAATTGTGGTTGGGCTTATAGGTCTTTCGATTTATGGTTTGAGCAAGATTGAGTCGTTCTATAGGATTCAAACGCTTGCACATATACCATTAGACCTCCTTTTAGGACTTGCGCATTCCATCTTTTATGTTTTCATGTATATGATTGTTTTTGTAAGAGGTGGATTTTATGGAAATTTTAAGAAAAACAAAGTTAAAGCTAAAGATGTGGCTGTTTCGTTTAAGGAAGTTGTAGGTCTTGAAGGTGCAAAAAAAGAAGCTTTAGAAGTAGTGGAACTTATAAAGGACAGAAAACAGCTTCAAAAGATTGGCGGTAAAATTATCAAAGGAATTCTTTTGATGGGTCCTCCGGGATGTGGTAAAACTTTGCTTGCGCAAGCTATTGCGACAGAATGCAAGGTGCCGTTTATTTCAAGTGCGGCTAGCGAGTTTGTTGAAGTCTATGTTGGTGTTGGCGCAAGCAGAGTAAGAAGTCTTTTTAAAAAGGCCAGAGAATGTGCTTATGCTGATGGTGCTTGTATAGTTTTTATAGATGAAATTGAAGTTATAGGAAGAGAAAGAACTTTCTCTTATATGGGCGGCGGACAAGAAACAAATAGTACACAAAATCAGCTTCTTGTAGAAATGGATGGTCTCGATAACAAGAAAAGCAATGTTATTGTTATAGCCGCTACAAATGCGGACGAAGATATTTTAGATAAAGCGTTGTTAAGACCAGGTCGTTTTGACAAAAAACTTGCGATCACCCTTCCAAATTTAAAAGAAAGGGAACAGTTGTTTAGTTTTTATTTGGAAAAAGTAAAGGTTGATCCTGAAGTAAAGATAGATAGACTTGCTAGGAAAGCTGTTCATAAATCACCTGCCGATATTGAAAATATAATTAAGGAGTCGGCATTGATTGCAACAAGAAAAAAGAAAGAAGTTATCAATATGAAAGATATATCGGAGGCAATGGATAGAATCGATTTAGGTATGGAAACTCATATTGACATGACATCAAAAGAGCTTGAGATAACCGCATATCATGAAGCTGGACACGCGACAGCTATATACTTAATGCACCCTACCGACGATGTGTTTAAAGTTTCGGTAAAATCCCATCAAGGGTCGCTTGGACTTGTCGCCCATCTTCCTAAAGAAGAATTGCACTGTGAAAACAAAGATAAATTGATTGCAGACATCATTGTATCTCTTGCGGGATATGTGGCTGAGAAGATTAAATACAACACGACAACAACCGGTGTTTTGTCAGATTTCAAAAAGTCTATGACAGTAGCAAATTATATGGTATGGAGAGTAGGTATGGGTAATAGCGGTCTTATAGGGGATTTTTCTATTATACCCGAGGGAGAGATGTCGCAAGGGCTTAAAGAAAGACTTAATGACGATACAATGTTAATAATGAATTCATGCTATTCAAAAATAGAAGAATTTTTAAAAGCGAATTGGGATGCTGTTGATGCCATAGCCAAAAGACTTATAAAAGACAAAGAACTGGATTTTGACGAATTGGAAGAAACAATGGAAACCGTTGGAAAAAGAAAACCTAAATCAATTGAATCTCTTTGACGGTTCTGTGGTAACCATAGTGAAGAAAAATAAGCTGCATTGCAAAGAGGTGTGTAGTTGTTATGAAGATGTCAAAAAGTATAGTGTGTCTGCTTATAACTGTACATTTATTGAATGCGTGCGACGTAAGTTATCCAAAGGAGACGCTTGTTCAAAGTTTAGAAAAGCTTATACAAAAAGAATGCGGTCAAGATTCAAAAGCGTGCATTTTTGGAAGGACTTTATATTTAGATATAGAACTTGATGGCTTAATATCTCAAGAAAAAGAAGCGGCAACGCAGGCAATACGTAAAATGAATACTGCTGTCTTTTCTGCAATTAGGGTTGTCTTAAGTAGCGATTCAGATATACAATACATGGTTACAACAGCTTATGATCATGATAAGAATGTAGCTTTAAGAATAGTGCGAAGTATTAATGATGCAAAGAGTCGTTACTATGGGCGTATATCACGCTCTGATTATTATGAATCCAGAAATCTTGTGGAAGAAAGAAGCGGTCATGAATTTTCCGAGAAAATGATATCGGATAAGCATGATATTACGGTTGACGAATATGTTGGCAGATTAATTGTATCTCGGATCAATATGACGCCAAGAACAGATCCGCCATTTAGAGCTTTAGGACCAACCCTTCGGCTGCTGTATTTAGGTATAGGGAATGAAAATTTAATTTTGTTAGTTTTAGGTGATACTAGTGTTGGAGTTGTTGCTACGCTGAAAGATATTTTAAAAGAAAACCTTGAAAGCTATTCTAAAAAATATGATATGTTTTTTGATAAAATAATAGTCGTAGGATTTAGTAGTAAAGATATTCTATTAGTATCATTGGATGATGTATAATCAATCAGTTTTACGTAACCTTCACTAAACTTTAGCATGGATATTTATTGTCGTTAGTCCACCTTCCTTCTAGATGTGTCGAGCGGCAACCTTCAAGATTGAAGTAGAAAAAAGAAAATGATTATTTTCGGGTATAAATCTAGAGCAGGGAGTCTGAATGTAGTTTTAAATACGGAAAAAGAGGGAGAAATGTTAGCGGAGAAGTATGTAAAAATCAGTTATGAGTCGTATGATGATTTTATACAAAATTGTAAGATTCAAGTTCCCAAAGATTTTAATTTTGCTTTTGATATTGTTGATAAAATTGCTGATGCCCAACCTAATAAGAAGGCAATCATATGGTGTAATTCTAAAGGAGAAGAAAGAGTACTTACTTTTAGCGATATTAAAAGAGAAAGTAATCGCACGGCAAATTTTTTTAAATCTTTTGGTATAAAAAAAAGCGATGCCGTGATGGTAATATTAAAAAGGCATTATGAATATTGGTACTGCGCGATTGCCCTTCATAAGCTAGGCGCGCTGATGGTTCCCGCAACGCATCTTTTAACTGTAAAAGATATAAAGTATAGAGTAAAAACTGCTGGGATTAAAACCATTGTTACAGCTTCCGATAAAAGAATTACTGAGATTATTAATGAAGTAAAAAGAGATCTGCCTGAGTTAAAGAACATAATTTCTATGCGTGGTTATGTTAACGGCTTGGTTGAATGTTCCAAAAAAATTGAAAAATTTTCAGATGTTTTTGAAAGACCTACTGGAAGTGAAGCAACTAAAACTTATGATAAATTTTTGTTGTATTTTACGTCAGGGACAACCGGTATGCCTAAGATGGTTTATCATGATTTTTCATATCCGCTAGGACATATTATAACGGCGAGGTTTTGGCAAAATTTAGATGATGACAGCCTGCACCTTACCGTAGCTGACACGGGTTGGGCTAAAGCCTCCTGGGGAAAATTATACGGGCAGTGGATTTGTGGAGCTTGTGTTTTTGTCTATGACTACGAAAAATTCAACCATCATGATTTAATAGAAAAAATATCAAAATATGGAGTTACTTCTTTCTGCGCTCCGCCTACTGTTTACAGATATATGATAAAAGAGGACTTTTCAAAATACGATTTATCTAAATTAAAATATGTCGAAACTGCTGGTGAACCGTTAAATCCGGAAGTTTTTTATCAGTTTAAAAAAATGACAGGACTTGATATAAAAGAAGGTTTTGGACAGACTGAAACAGTTGTTCTTGCAGCGACTTTTCCATGGATGAAGGTAAAACCCGGATCTATTGGTAAGCCGTCAGCAGGATGGGATCTTGACATCATTGACAAAGAAAATAAGTCTTGCAAACCGGGGAAGGAAGGGCATCTTATAGTAAAGACTAAAAATTGTAAACCTGTAGGTTTGTTTTCAGGGTATTATAAAGACGATGCTATGACAAAAACTATTTGGAGTAACGACATATACGATACAGGCGATGTAGCTTATAAGGATGAAGACGGTTATATATGGTTTATTGGTCGTTCCGATGACGTTATAAAAAGTTCAGGTTACAGAATCGGACCTTTCGAAGTGGAAAACGCTTTAATGGAACATTCGTCCGTGCTTGAATGTGCAATAACGGGAGTTCCTGACGATATAAGAGGCTCTATAGTAAAAGCCACTATAGTTCTTGCTAAAGGATATAATCCGAGTTCTGGGCTTGTGATAGAATTACAGAATCACGTTAAAAAAGTTACAGCTCCATATAAATATCCGAGAATCATAGAATTTGTCAAAGAGCTTCCAAAAACAATAAGCGGTAAAATAAAGAGAAAAGAAATAAGAGAAAAAGGAAATAAATCTGGATTAGAATTTATATAAAAACTATATCAGGGAGATATGATTGATGGACATTAGAGAACATATTCTAGATTTGGCAAAGAAAGTAAAAGGCAAAATAATTTTACCTGAAAGTTTTGACGCAAGGGTATTGAAAGCGGCCGAGATGCTTACAAAAAACGCAATAGCCTCTGTTGTTTTGCCTGCGGAGAACGTAGAAGAAGTTAAAAAAATTGCTTTTAGTGCTGGGATAGATTTAGATGGTATCGAAATAATTAAAATAGACAGAGCTCTTCTTAATGAAAACCGGATTCAAGAATTTGTAAGTGCAAGAGCAAGAAAAGGCATGACCGAACAAGAGGCTTTGGACACTTTAAATAAACCTTTGTACTTTTCAATGATGTATTTAAAAGGCGGGAAATGCGACGCATGCATAAGTGGCGCTGTTTACGACACGGCTGACGTTTTAAGAGCAAGTTTTTATGTTATCGGAACTGCCGAAGGAATAAAATTAGTTTCTTCGTATTTTCTTATGGTTCCTCCGGAAAATCATCCCATTGTAAAAGAGCCAGTTATATTTACTGATTGCGCCGTAAATCCTGACCCAAATGCTTTTGGGTTGAAAGATATTGTTGTGTCAACTGTCGAGAATTTTAAGAAACTTTTCCCAGGAAAACGGGCAAATGTTGCAATGCTTTCATTTTCAACAAAGGGCAGTGCAAGCAATAGAATTTTGTCAAAAGTAATAGAAGCAACAGAGCTTGTAAGGACTCATTTTGCAGGACATGATGACGTGAACATTGATGGAGAGCTTCAGTTTGACGCTTCTGTTATTCCTAGCGTAAGTAAAATAAAAACTCATGACTCTGCTGTCGCAGGTAACGCAAATATCTTGGTTTTTCCCGATTTAAATGCAGGAAATATTGGTTATAAAATTGCAGAAAGATTTGGCTGTTTTCAGGCATTGGGTCCTATCATTCAGGGGCTTGCTCTTCCTGTAAGCGATTTAAGCAGAGGATCGAGCGCAGAGGATATATATCTAATAGCTGCAATTATGCTTTTAAAGTAAGTTTCAGTTGTTGATATTAATTTCAAATGCTTTAAAGTTATAGATTTTTATAAATCTTTTGACGTTTCCTTTGACACAACGACATCGCTTTCGTAAATCCTTGTAACTTTCACAACAGTTAACTCCAATAAAACCCCCAAACACACTTTATCCATTCTTTGTAGTAGTGTCAACAATGGATAAATAAGTTAAGCTTATTGTTAAATACTAATAGTGTGGCATGTCCGACGGTTAAAACGTGTTGTGATAAATTTCGATATATTCAAAACCGCTGTCCTTACTTACTATCCTGTGTTGTTTCTCTTTAAAAACATCTGATTCCCATTTTTAGTGTTTTGAAAAAACTTTCCGTGCGTGTATTGTGTCTGACAGTTGGGCAATATATTCCTAGTCTTTACGAAACTCCATAGAACAATACTGCTGTCGCGATCCCAAATGAAATATAAAGCCATCCTTCGACTTACTGTTTGTGCAGGCCAAAACAAAAGGAAAATTCGAAAAGAATTGAGTTAATCAGTACATTGTACTTAGAATTTGAATACAACTAAACAGATAAACACTTGCCCAATTTTCAACCTGTATAGTCTTTACTAACGGTATTATCCCAAACAGTTTGTAGTTTACTTTTTTAATTTTGTGCTCCCTTGATATTTTTAAATAAAAAAAATCTAGTATACAGTGCACACGCAATTCAGGAAATATATGCTTCTTGTTTATGGCCACCTCCATCTCTTTCAACATTTCTTTAAGCCGGATTATAGCTAAATATATCTGCTCGTTGCCCCATATTTTTAAAAGGGTCTCTCCACATATTTAACAAATACTTGTTCTTATCCTTCAAGGTATAGCCCAACACATCTCTCAGATAATTTTGTCTCAAAGTCGTCTCGTATTTAAAGAGGATTTCTTTCTTTTTTAGTAATACTATTTTTTGACAACAAATACTTCCCTAATACTTCTTGGATGATAGCAAATTTGTGTGTCTTTATAATACGTATCCAGAGCTCACCGTCTTCACACGGTGAACCTTCAGGATAAAAGAATTTATTTTCTATAATATCGCATCTACGCAGCATAACCGTAGAATGGCACAAGGTTCAAGTACAACTG
>BNVZ01000053.1 GCA_025998475.1 Endomicrobiia bacterium
TCTTGTGACAATATGTTCGAATACCCTATCGTCCTACACACAACTTTCACTGACATTGTAACTGTCTCCTACGATAATTATGTCCTAATACCCTATGTCTATATCCACAACTTTTGCTGACATTGTAACTGTCTCTTGTGACAATATGTTTGGGTATTGCCCTAAAGTATTCAAACATCATCTTTACAATATTCTCTGTACTCAATTTTCTCTTTGCTCACCTGTCTTCCTCCTTTTCTTTTCTTACTCCTTGCTATCCTTTGTTTTGTCAAACGTCCCTTTCTTTACTCCCATTAATACTAAACCCATTCCACCCGATCCACATGCTTTCTTTTTCTGTTTCATAGTACTTCTATTGTACTTTTATATGTTAGTTATTAAGAGGTCTAATGTCGTATTTTATGTTCATTGACCCACCCCAAGTTTCGGTAAAAACAATAAGGAGATAAGCAAATGAAAAGTTTGAAGAACAGCTTCAATGTGCATCCAAACAGAAAGACGAGCGACAAAGAATTTGATCAATTGTTATGTGCTTTAAAGGGGCGGTATGAATTTTGTTGTTTGACGAGAGCATGGCGAGAATTGCTAGAAGCTGTCCCAATTATCAGTCACTACCTTCTCCCGACTGTTTTGTAGTGATTGGATGTCACTATGGTTTTTTTTGGAGGAAAGTAAAGCATGGCTATTGTCAATGGAAAGGAATGTTATTTTAGCAACTATGTAATATTTGAGAAGGTTTGTAATAATGTGTATGTTTTAATCCATTCCTACCTAAATAATATTGATATTGTCAATGAGGATGTGGCTAAAAGCTTAACCAAAATCAAGGCTGGCAACAACGTAGATAAATTAGATGAAGAAACATTTAATCAGTTACTTCAAAAGGGTTATTTGGTTGATGACATAGATAAGGATAGGGAAAGGTTTTTTAAAATTGCAGATAAACTTGCCCAAATGAAAAACAAAGCCTCATCATTTATCTTTATACCGTCCTATGACTGTAATTTCAGCTGTCCTTATTGCTTTGAGCAAGAACTTACAAGAAACAAAGACAATAAACCTATGAGCAAAGAGACAGTATACGCTATCTTTAAAGTAATAAAAAAAGAGAAAGCAGATGGTCAATATATTTCCCTTTCAATGTTTGGTGGCGAACCTCTCCTTAAAGAAAACATTACAATCAACGAATATATATTCAATAATGCTAAAAAAGCCAAATTGAAACTTGATGTCATTACAAATGGCAATGATTTGGAACACTACTTTAAATATATTAAAGATGGTGTTTTTTCTCAATTTCAGATTACTTTGGACGGTGGAAAAGAATATCACAACAAAATGAAGTTTACTAAAGATAATAAAAACACTTTTGATAAAATTCTTGATAATATTGCTAGTGCTCTGTCTATACCGGGCAAGTTCTCAATTGCTATTAGAATAAACACCAACAAAGACAATATAGATTCTCTTTTAACTCTCAAAGAGGCATTTGAGACCCACGGTTTTCTAAAAGATAAACGGTTCTATTTCTACACAAAGAATGTTGATGAATGCAAATGCCGTAAAAGTAAGGAATTATCTGACGTTGATATCGTTCATAAAATACGTTTCTTTGATGACAATATGAAGAACATGAAGACAAATTCTCAGTTTTCGCATATCATCAGCGAATTTGAAGAGATATTTGACACCAAAAAGAAGATCGGGAGATACAAAGTGAAATACTGCGGGGCAAATAGGAACAACCAACTAATTGATCCCATAGGCGATGTTTATTCTTGTTTGGAAGAAGTTGGCAAAAAAGACAGACGTGTAGGTTTTCTTGATATGCAAAGCAGTAAAATTGTTGATACTCCTTTAAGAAAAGAGTGGCGAAATAGGTTGGTACAAAACATGAAAGAATGTTCTGATTGCGAATATGCCCTAATGTGCGGCGGCGGTTGCGGGATTGCTGCTCTAAAATATAGAGGGTCTTTAAACAAGTCGTATTGTGCAGAAATGAAGGAGATAGCTAAAGAAGCAGTCTATGAGATAGTTAAGGGACTAGCAGTTTGATGAAATATGAAATACAAGAGATGGACAGTAAGGCTTCTAAAAAGAAGTGGCTTCTTTGTTTGCATAACAAGAAATATGTTGTAAATCAAGATGTTTATAACTTCATAATGTTACATGAAAACACCGCAATCAATCATCAAGCGCTCACAGAAAAAGAGCAAATCGTTTATCAATTACTAGAAAATGTTGGGTTTTTTGAAGATGAAATAAAAGAAACCAAAAACAAGGATAGAGCCCGACTTATCTTCAAAAAAGTTTTATTTAAGCAAAATTCCTTAAAACATCTCCACATCTTTAAATTTCTCTTTTCAAAGTCGTTTTTGACTATTGCAATACCTTTCATTATCTTTGGCGTAAGTTATACCATGTTTGAGAACAAACAATTTGAAAGCAGTAGTTTTTGGTTAACACTTGCGCTTTTGATGCCATGTACAATATTCCACGAAATTGGGCACATAAGCGCATCTGTAAAATACGGAATTGTCCCTAAAGGAGCAGGAGTTGGGATATATTTTACCTCACCAATTATGTTTGTAGATGTTGATGACACATGGAAACTACCCCAAAAACAAAGAGTTGTAGTAGATGTATCAGGAATTTACTTTCAACTTATAGCTGCTGGAGTATATGTGTTGATCTATCTTTTTAGTCACCAAGTAATTTTGTTAAACGTTGCCTACGTAGTTATGATATCTGCAGTATTCAACTTAAATCCTTTTCTAAAGTATGATGGCTATTGGGTTCTCTCAGACATACTAGGTGTCTACAACCTAAATAGAAGGGTTAGTGATTCCGTTAGATTGTTAGTCTATAAGCTATTTGGCATAAAACACAATATGCTTTTAGAATTTAACAATACCAAAACACACATAATAGGTCTTTATTCCATCTTTTCAACTGCTTTTTATGCGTATTTTTCATGGGTATTGATAAGAAAATCCGTTACAGGCATACACGAAATATTCAACAACTTTAGTATGTACAAACTGCTAATTAACGGGTTGTTTTTATTCTTTGCTGTTACATCAATAATCTCGCTTTTTAAGATGTTTAAGGACATTATTGTTGGTTTTTATCATGACTCTAAGAAAATTAAACATGGGTCTGTCTAAAAACTTAAAGCAAACTACTACAATTTTTAAACTTATTTTACCATTACGTTCTTTTAGAGTTTCCCAAGAAACAGTCTTTGTTTTTGCACCGTAAATACCATCAAGCCGCTGCTTAGCGATGTATAAATGTCTTCCATGTCTTACAGATGCTCTTTAAGCACCTCTTTTGACATAAAAATGGTATGTGTGGTCCAGTCCGCTTTACAAGACACTCTAATCTGCTTATAAACGTATCATCCAAAAACTATATCTTTTTTGATAAACTTTAGGCAGTACCAAATTGCAGTCTATGGAATTTACTTAAATCTAAAATCGGTCGCCTCTTAAGAAATCTTTTTCATGCGTTTGTCCTGTGAGATTCTACAACCACTTGATTTTTTGGCAATAGAAATGCTACTTGTTAGGGAGTACCTTAGAAAGTATTTGCGTCTATTTTTTCAGGTGAGCGCAAATGCAACAATACAGAAGTTGGTTGACTGTATAAATTTTCTACAGAGGGATGTAATCAATTGAAACATATTGACGAAGCAAAGATAGACGTTTTACTCAAAATAGGATCAACTGAAAAAGAAATTGACGATATATTAGAGAAAACAAAGCAACTCAAAAGACTTAGCCTTGAAGAGTCGGCCAAGCTTTTGTCTGTAGAAGATTCTTCTGTTTTACAAAAGATTTACGATGCTGCTTCCTATGTAAAAGATACAATATACGGAAAACGAGTTGTTTTGTTTATTCCGTTGTATATAAGCAATTTTTGCGCGAATAGTTGTCTCTACTGTGGTTTTGCATCAAACAATAAACTTACTGCAAGAAAAAAACTTACTTTTGCTGAAATAAAAGAACAAACAGAGATTCTTCTTAAAAGAGGACATAAGCGTATTCTTATGGTTGCAGGCGAGATGGCGTCTTCTAAAGAAAATATAGACTATTATGTCGGTGCAGTTAAGGCAATTTATGGTGCGGATTATGAAGGTAGCAGGATAAAAAGAGTTAATGTTAATGTTGCGCCGATGAGCATTGAAAATTTTAAAAAATTAAAAAAATCCGGTATAGGTACTTACCAGATATTTCAGGAAACTTACCATGAAGCGACCTACAGAAAGCTCCATGTAGCAGGCACGAAAGTTGACCCTGATGATCGTTTAGACGCAATAGACAATGCCTTTAAAGCTGGAATAGATGATGTAGGAATAGGGCATCTTGTAGGATTGTATAAGTCTAATTTTGAAATTCTTGCAATGCTTATGCACATAGAATATTTGGAGAAAACTTACGGCATAGGGCCTCATACTATCTCGGTTCCTCGTATTGAGCCTGCTCCCGGATCTGATTATGCTTCAAGACCTGAGCATCCTATCACAGATGAGGAATTTAAAAAAATAGTGGCTGTTTTGAGACTTTCTGTTCCTTATACTGGAATAATAATGTCAACGAGAGAAATGGCAGAATTGAGAGATGTTCTTGTGAATTTAGGTGTTTCCCAGATAAGTGCAGAATCAAGAGTTACTCCGGGTGGATACGAAGAAAATTCTGCGCATAACGAAAAATTAGAAAGGCAGTTTAGTGTAAACGATCAGAGATCACTTAATGAAATAGTAAAATCTTTACTTTTACAGGGATTTATACCGAGTTTTTGTGCCGCATGCTACAGAAAAAACAGAACAGGTGAGCACTTTATGAATTTGGCAAAACCCGGTGAAATAAAACGTATGTGTGATATAAATGCTTTAGTTACACTAAAAGAATTTCTTGAGGATTTTGCAAGACCAGATGTGAAAGAATTAGGGCATAAGCTTATTGAGGAATGTAAAGCTGTTCTTGATAGTACAAGTATTGGTATATTAGAAAAATTTTTTAGGGATATATCTAACGGTGTTCGTGACGAATACGTGTAGAATTGTATATTTTATTCTGTGTGTCCAAGAAAAAATAATGCAAAGGTATATTTTTGCAAATCTTTGACTTGCAAGTAGCAATAGCAAAAATAATGCGGGTACAGAACATAAGAAAAAATTTATGAAGGTAAAAACGTTAATACATAGTCGTAAAAAGATGATTTTATCGTTTATTAAAAGCTCGTTGTTTTTTGGTCCGTTTGTCTTTGTTTGACAAAAGTCCAATATTATTATGAGATTCTACGTGTAGTAGTTTTTTGTTGTAAAATGTTGTACAATCGCTCAAAGGATGGACTGAATCTTTAATGGGATGATTAACAAAATGAGAGAACGAAAAAAATTAGATGCTTTAAGACATTCCGCGGCTCATATAATGGCGGCAGCTGTCACAGAACTTTTTCCTGGTACTAAAGTCGCGATAGGTCCATGTATAGAAGATGGTTTTTATTATGATTTTGACAGAACTGGGCATTTCACTCCCGACGATTTGATAAAAATTGAAGAAAAGATGAGAGAAATAATAAAAGAAAACCATCTTTTTGTACATTCTAGCATGCTCAAGGACGAAGCAGTTAAAGAATTTCGGTCAAAAGGCGAGAAATACAAAGCTGAAATAGCGTCTCAAATTTCCGATGATAAAGTAAGCATATACAAATCCGGAAATTTTACAGATTTATGCAAGGGTCCTCACGTGCATTCAACCGGAGAACTTAAGTATTTTAAACTTCTTTCTGTTGCAGGTGCTTATTGGAGAGGAGATTCTTCAAAAGAACAGCTGCAAAGAATTTATGGCACAGCTTTTCTTGCAGAACAAGATTTGGAAAATTATTTAACAAAAGTTGAAGAATCTCAAAAAAGAGATCACAGAAAACTAGGAAAAGATTTAGATTTATTTAGCGTCAATGAAGCTGTAGGCGGGGGCTTGGTTCTTTGGCATCCCAAAGGCGCTCTTTTGAAAAATATTATTGAAACTTACTGGAAAAATTTTCATATTGAAAACGAATATGATCTTTTGTTTACTCCTCATATTGCAAGTGAAGAGCTTTTTAGAATAAGCGGACATTTGCAGACTTATCTGGAAAATATGTATGCTTCCATGGAAATAGAGGGAAAGTCTTACCGCATAAAACCCATGAACTGTCCGATGCATTTGATGATATACAAAACAAATCTTCATTCTTATAGGGATCTTCCCATAAGGTATGCTGAACTTGGTACGGTTTACAGATTTGAAAAGTCGGGTGTTCTGCATGGACTTTTAAGAGTCAGAGGTTTTACACAGGACGATGGACACATTATCGTTGCTCCCAAACAGCTTGAAGAAGAAATGCTTAGAGTTTTTAATATGGCCGTGGATTGTCTTAAAACATTTGGATTTAGTGATTATAAAATTTATCTTGCCACAAGACCTGAAAAAAAATATGTTGGTAAGATAGAAGACTGGGAAAAAGCTCAAAATTCAATTGAAAACGCTTTGAAGAAAACGGGCTATGATTATGAAGTTGATGAAGGCTGTGGAGCCTTTTACGGACCAAAAATCGATATAAAAATAAAAGACGCTATAGGAAGATTATGGCAGTGCTCAACGATACAGTTCGATTTTAATCTTCCTGAAAGATTTGATATTTCTTATGTTGACTCATCAGGTAAAAAAACAAGACCTTATATGATTCACAGAGCATTGCTTGGTTCTTTGGAAAGATTTATAGGCGTACTTTTAGAGCATTACGAAGGAGCATTGCCGCTTTGGCTTTCTCCTACGCAGGTTGCAATAGCAAATATAAATGAAGCGCAATACGAATACTGTAAAAAGTTGCAGCAGAATCTTAAGAAACGTGGTATAAGAGTTATTTTTAATGATAAAAATGAAAAAATTGGTCACAAGATAAGAGAAAATATGATGCAGAAGATTCCTTACGTAGCGGTTGTAGGAAATAGAGAAATGTACGCAGATTCAGTTGCTATAAGAGCAAGAGGAAATAAAGATTTGGGCGTTATGACTGTTGAGAATTTTATTTCTCTAATAAATGAGCAAAATATTCCGGGTGTTAACGAATTATAGTCAATTAGCTTAAAAGGAAAATTGGGATTTAAAGCAGCAAACAAAGAAGATGGGCATGGTAATTACAGAAACGCAAACTATGCAAAAAGTGTGGAAGGCGGGTAAAATGGAGTAAACAGCAGGCAAAACGTATGGAAAAACCCCAAAATCACAACAAAATTCGAGACTGCCAATCAAACCCACGCAAAGTTGTCTTTTAACATGTTTAATTTTTACTTGAAATAATGAACCTCCGCACAGCAAGCTGTGCGGAGGTTCATTTAACTACTACCAACGGTTATTGTATGTCTATTATTCTTTTCGCTTTCGCCACTTTCGCTGTTTTTTTAGGTCTTTGTGTCAATCTCTAGCATAATTACTGCTACTTCTACTTCTGCACCTTCCCTTAACAATACCTATTCCCATCTAGTATATTCCCCACTACTCATTAATGCTTCTTGTGCATATCCTATGTCTATATCCACAACTTTTGCTGACATTGTAGCTGTCTCTTGTGATAATATGTCCGAATGTTCT
>BNVZ01000054.1 GCA_025998475.1 Endomicrobiia bacterium
GGGTATCCGTATAAGATAAGGAAACAGTAGACAGAAACGGGCAGTAGAATTTAAATGAATTTGAAATATTTAAGGAAGGCAAAGTAAAGCAGTTATTTAGTTATCTCAAAGATCTTCAAAGATAGATTGAAGGAAGGCAAAGTAAAGCAGTTATTTAGTTATCTCAAAGATCTCTAAAGATAAATAGATACAGCAGAACATTAAAGAGAAGAATTCATAAATAATCATGGAGCATTGATAGGAAACAAAGAAGAGATTAATGAGCTATTGGTGGAATATTTAGTGTATTATAACAATGGCCACATTTGGCGTTAAATCTAAAAACCCCTTTGCAGATCAGCAAGTAAATAATAAAATGTCGCATATGTATTTAACCAATACAGGGAATTGACAAAATATAATAAAATTAGTACCATTCTCAGCACAAAATAAAGTTTAATAATAAAGAAGAGTAAAAAATGGAAAAAGCACAAAATGCACCAGATAAGCAGATAATGGATGTCAAGGATCTATCAAAGTATTTGGGAATAGGTAAGTCTAAGATATACAGTTTGATTAGAATGAAAGAGATTCCGGCTTCGAAAATAGGGAGACAGTACAGATTTTCCAAAAGCGTTGTTGACTCTTGGCTTGGGGATAAAATAATTACAAAGGAAGAAAATATGTCCCAGTAAAATACAGATTTAGTAGAAACTGACGAAGAAGAATAGTTCGAATTTAAAGAGAAAGGGGAGGTGGTCATTATGCCAGAAAGAGTTTACAAAGCCGGAATAAAAAGAGAACCCGGCTATTTATATTTTGTCGATAAACAGGGCGACATCTCAAGAGCCCTAATGGCGAGAGGCGGAAAGAAGGGTGGAAAACCTTCAAAAGTAGAAAAAGCCGGCGTAAATAAAGAAAAAGGTTTTCTTTATTTTGTTGACAAACATGGTGATATTTCAAGATCGCTTATGATCAGAGGTGGTAAGAAAAAGGCAAAAAAATCCGTCAAGAAAATTGTTAGGAAGAAGCTTGTGAAAAAAATTATTAAAAAACCCGTGAAGATTAAAGAGATTATGAAGAAAGGTAAAAAGAAATAAGATTAACCATGTATTTCTTAGCACGACAAATATATGAAAACTTTTTTTGATTTTTAATTTGTCGTCGCGACAATGACGGATTGCGGTCTATGTAGTTTACTTAGGTCAAAATCAGTAGCCTCGAGAAATTTTTCCATGTAGCGCTTAGGACTTTGGCCGTTTTATCCCGCTGGAGCCCTTTTCTTTTCTTAAAGATTGTTTTTGTCGGACAAAAAAACGTCTTATGAGTTTTACTTTTAAAGTTTAAATAATACTTGCTTAAACATTAATAACAAAGTGAATTTTGGAAAACATAAAACTATAACTGCAAATTTCAAACCTATTGAAACGATAACAAAAAAGAATTGGCTTTTACTTTTCGTTCTTTATTTTTAAAGCAAATGTTTTGCCTGTTTCAAAACATTTGTTTAATTCTACTTTGCTGGGATTAAAAACAACTCTCAAAGATGGGTCAAACGATGTGACATCGGAAACGGTATCTTCAATATTTTTGACCGCCTCGCCACTCCAGCCGTAAGAGCCAAATGCGAAAGATTTACGCCCTTTAGCTTTAGAACCTTTAAGAAAATGTAAAAAACCAGTAATAACCGGTAACATTTCTCCATCATGTGTTGACGATCCAAAAACCCAACCCTTCGCATCAAGCATGTATGAAGCGATATCCGATCTGTCGTTTTTTGTTACATCAAATAAAGCAGCCTCAACACCTTCTGAAGTTATCCCTTCAATAATTTTTCTCGCCATTTTTTCTGTGGAGTTCCACATAGTTTCATAAACAACAGCTATTCTATTTTTGCATAAGTGCGACGACCAATACAAATATTTTTGCATAATTTCGGATACGTGTTTGTGCCATACAAGACCGTGGCTTGGAGCCATAATCTCGATATTAAGATTTAACTTCCCTATCGCAGCAAGCTTGGAAGCAATAAGTATATTAAAAGGCCAAAGAATATTTGCATAATATTTTTGGGCTTCATCCATTAAAACGTCAAAACCAACTTCATCATCAAAAATTTTATTTGTAGCATAATGCTGCCCAAAGCCATCGTTTGAAAATAAAATTCTATCGTAAGCAGAATATGTAAACATGCTGTCAGGCCAATGTATCATAGGAACATCTATAAAATCTAAAGTTCTCTTGCCTATATTTAAATTTTGTCCTGATTTTACAGCAATCCAATCGCCACTTGTTCCGTAATATTTTAAAAGTCCCTGTCTTGCGTTTTCAGTGCCGTATATTTTCGCGTTTGGACAGATTTTTAGTACTTCAGGAAATGCTCCAGAATGATCGGGCTCTATGTGGTTAATTACGATTACATCTATTTTGGAAGGATCAATAACTTCTCTTATATTTGCTATCAGTTCTTTTTCAAAACCTTTACGCACCGTATCAATCAAAGTAACTTTTTTATCGATAACAAGGTAAGCGTTATAGGTAACACCCCTCTTTGTTGCGTATGTATAACCATGAAAACGTCTCTCATTCCAATCTATTGCTCCTACTGCGTAAACGCCTTCTTTTATCAATCTTGTTGACATAAAATGCTCCTATCACAACATACAAGTTTTTGCAAGCTTAGGGTAAGACTAAATAAAACTAATGTGCTTAAATACTGTTTTTGTTTTCGTGGATCTTCCTAATGTTATTTTGTTGATAGCTGTTGTAGCATATAAATCTTGAAATTTTTTCATGCGTTTGGCTATAACCTTTCCAAAAATTAAACAAACCTTTTTAAAAAAAAATGGGAATTACCACAAAAGACCAATAATTCACGTCAAGCTACACATATAACCTCTTTTGTAAAAAGAGGAATTACTACAGGGTGTTTTTTTGCTTTTGAAAATCCTTATTTCTTTAAGTTTTAAACAATAAAGAATGCACAAGCGACTTTGTCGTTAAATCTCATCCGGCAAAGCTATGTAACCTTTAATTGCAGATGCTGCTGCTACTGCAGGATTTGCCAAAAATACTTGTGACTCAACATGCCCCATTCTTCCTACAAAATTTCTGTTTGTAGTTGAAACGCATTTTTCGCCCGAAGCAAGGATGCCCATGTGCCCACCTAGGCATGGTCCGCATGTAGGTGCTGAAATTATAGCTCCCGCATCTATGAATATTTTAAGCAATCCCTCTTCTAGCGCCTGCGAGTAAACTTGAGGGGTGGCAGGTATTATAAGCGTTCTGATATTAGGATTTACTTTTTTGCCTTTCTTTATAATTGCTGCTGCAATTCTTAAATCTTCAATTCTTCCGTTAGTGCAAGAACCTATTACAACTTGGTCTATATATGTTTTTTTAACATCTTTTACCGCTTTTGTATTTGACGGCAAAAATGGCATTGCTACCTGAGGCAAGATTTTATAACAGTCTATTTCAAGCGTTTCTAGATATTTTGCGTCTTTGTCGCTTGTATAAAACTTATATTTTTTCAGAGCTCTTTTTGCCACGTATTTTTCCGTAATTTCGTCAGGTGTAAATATACCGTTTTTTCCGCCAGCTTCAATAACCATATTTGCTATTGTAAATCTATCTGCCATGTTAAGTTTTTTGCATACCGGACCTGTAAATTCCATAGAATTATATAAAGCTCCGTCAACACCAATAAGTCCTATAATGTAAAGAATAATATCTTTACCACTCACCCACTTGTTTAATCGGCCTGTTAAAACAAATTTAAGAGAATTTGGGACTTTAAACCAAACTTTTCCAGTTGCCATAGCAGCTGCAATATCTGTAGAACCTACGCCTGTCGAAAAAGCACCAAGCGCTCCATATGTACATGTGTGGGAGTCTGCACCTATAACAACATCCCCAGAAACAACAATTCCTTTTTCGGGAAGAATTGCATGCTCAACACCTACATCACCGCCTTCGTAATAATGTTTTATTTTCTGTTCTTTTGTGAATTCCCTTACAAATTTAACATGTTCTGCACTTAAAATATCTTTGTTTGGTGTAAAATGGTCCATAACCAAAGCAATTTTATTTTTATCAAAAACTTTTTTTACTCCAGACTTTCTAAATTCTTTTACAGCCAAGGGAGCTGTAACATCGTTTGAAAGGGCAATGTCAACTTTAGGCTCTATAAATTCGCCAGGTTCAACAATCTTTTTACCGCAATGCGCCGCTAATATTTTTTCTGTAATAGTGCTGCCCATTTTATTTCTCCTTATCAGCAAATGATTTTGCTTTATTAATTGCCTGCATATAAGCTTTTGTACTTGCTTCAATAACGTCTGTCGAAGTTCCTTTTCCTGAATAAACTATACCCTGATATTTTACTTTTAAAAAACACTCTCCTATGGCATCTTCACCTGAAGAAATGGCTCTTAACGAAAATTCTGTAAGCTTTATGTCCATATTGACTATTTTGTCTATCGCTTTATATGCTGCGTCGACGGGACCACTTCCGCAAGCTGCTTCTTGAAAACTTAGCGTAGCTTGTGGCTTTTGAAAGTCTTCTCTTTTTGATATCTTTACCGTCGCAGTAGATACTGTCCCCGCGCCTGAAGTTGCACTCAGATAATCCAAAATAAAAGTTTCTTTGCCTGAATTTGCATCTTCCTCAATTAGGGTAACTAAATCTTCATCAAAAACTGCCTTTTTTTTATCCGCTAAAACTTTGAATTTTTCGAATAACGATTCAGATTCTTTATTTCCAAGCTCATAACCTAGATCTTTAATCCTTTTAAAAAACGCATGTCTGCCCGAATGTTTACCTAAAACCAATGAACTTTCAGGGACTCCAACATCTGCTGGATTCATAATTTCATAAGTTTCTCTTGCCTTGAGCACTCCGTCTTGATGAATTCCAGACTCATGGGCAAAAGCATTTGCGCCAACAACAGCTTTGTTTGGTTGTACGGATATTCCAGTCAGTCTTGAAACAAGTTTACTTGCATTGTACAATTCTTTTGTTTCAATTGAATGGCATACGTTGTAGTAATGCGACCTTACTTTTAGCACCATCGCAAGTTCTTCAAGAGAAGCGTTCCCTGCCCTTTCCCCTATGCCGTTGATAGTACATTCAACTTGTCTTGCACCGTTTTCTATAGCTGACAAGGAGTTTGCTACGGCAAGGCCTAAATCGTTATGACAGTGGACGCTTATAACTGCTTTGTCGATATTGTGGACCCTTCTTTTAATTTCAGCTACTTTGCCACCGAATTCAATAGGAGTTGTATAGCCAACAGTGTCAGTGATATTTATGGTATTTACCCCTGCATCTATAACAGCTTCCACGAAATTACATAAAAAATCCATGTCAGACCTTCCTGCGTCTTCAGCAGAAAACTCTATATCTTCACATAAACTTTTCCCATATTTAACAGCTTTTATAGCCATGTCCAAAATTTGCGCTCTTGTTTTTTGAAGTTTCTTTTCAATGTGTAAATCAGAAGTGGCCAAAAATATATGTATCCTAGATTTTTCTGCGTATTTTACAGCTTCCCAGCACGCCTTTATGTCTTTGTCTGAAGCTCTACACAAACCCGCAATAGCAGAAGCTATTTTGGTTTGCTGAGCTATAGATTTTACAGCTTCAAAATCTCCAAGACTCGAAGCAGGAAAACCCGCTTCGATAACATCAACCCCCAAAGCTGCAAGTTGCTTAGCAACAAGCAATTTTTCTTTTAAATTCATGCTTGCGCCTGGCGACTGTTCCCCATCCCTTAGTGTTGTATCAAAAAACATTATCCTGTCTTGTTTTGCTCCGCCTTCTTTTGTCTTGCCTTCTTTTACCTTGTCTTTTTTCATTGTTTTTTCTCAACCTGTTTTCCTTTAGGATTAAAGGATGTAAACATATCCTTTCTGGACTGCTTGGCCAGCTCTTTTTTAGTTTAGCATCAAATTTCATTTAAGTCGAGACTTTTTGCAAATGACAAATTGTTTTTGTTTTTTCATGGCTTTTTCTTCGATTTTAATTTAAACCTTTAAAATTTGCGGATTTACGACATGTATTTATAGGGCACCTTAAAAAAACTTATTCCTCCACTTTTTTAGATTTTTAAGTTTTTCAATTCAGCAGTCAATCTCATATTGTATCGGTTGTATTACTGCTTGTTAATGGTAACAACTCTTTGTGGAAATGGAATCTCTATTTTCTCTTCATTAAATCTCTTGTATAAATTTTTCAACACTTCGCTCTGTATAAAAGCTCTTGCATAAACACTCTTCACCCTGAAGAACAAAATAAAATTTATCGAAGAGTCGCCGAAATTTGTAAAAAACATAACAGGCATGTAAGTTTTTACCGAATCTTCGTATTTATTTATCATCTCCTGCGCTGCAAGTTTTGCGATTTTTTCTACACGATCCAAATCGCTGTTATAAGCCACTCCACAATTTATAGACACGCTAACCTCAGCTCTTCTTTGATAATGAAAACTTGTTACAATCGCGGACGAAATCTTGCTGTTTGGAACTGTAATAATATTGCCCGATATTTCCTTGATAAGCGTTGTTCTCCAATTAACATCAACTACTGTCCCTTCTTGCCCCGAATCAAGTTTTATATAATCGTTTCTTGAAATTTGTTTACTTGTAAGGATATTGATTCCTGCAAAAAAATTTCCAAGAGTATCCTGAAGAGCAAGACCTACTGTCAGCGTTCCTACACTCAACGCTGCCAAAATGGGCGTAAAGTTTATACCGATCTGGGTTAGTATCAGCATTAACCCGATAAAAATCACTATGAACTTTATTACATTAGATCCTATTCTCTCATGAACAAACTTATGAAAAAATCTCGAAACAACAGAAGCAATTAAAATAACTATGGAAAAAGCAAATGCTGCATAAAAAAATTTCTTGACAACCAGACTTGTACTTGTATTGTTTATCGGAGATCTTAAAAAAGCCACATACAAAGCGATAAGAAAAAACCAAAAAGAAATGTAACTGCTAGACATTATAACCATATCTTCAGACAAAATAAGTCCGATTCTTGCCAGCATGTTTTGAATAAATTTTGCGACATATTTTTTAAACAAAAACCCAGCACAGAATATAAGTGCAAATAAAAGCACACTTTCTATCCATAATTCAAAATTCTTCGAAGAAGCCGTGCTCAACAGAGATTTTATCATTTTTTATCTTTTTGGGTTTTCAGTCTCTTCCTGACACTTTATACAATATCTGGTCCACGGAATTGCTTTCAACCTTTCTATGGAAATAGCATTATTACAACATTCGCACTGTCCGTAAATACCTTTTTCTATCTTGGCCAAAGCATCGTTTATTGTATTTAAAGTTATTCTGTCATTGGCGGCAAGTTCAAAACACATTTCCCTTTCGCTATTTTGACTTGCCGTGTCTATTTCGTCACCAACGTTGGTATCTAAATCTGTACCCACTTCTCTTTGTGCATTGCTAAGTTCAGCTTTTTTCTGTATTAAGATTTTTTTAAAACTTAATAAGTCTTTCTTATTCATTATTTTCTCCGCTAATTTGTAAAAACTCTTACCGTTTTTAACTTCTCCGTTTCCTGACCACTTATTCTTATACCTTTAGAAGACATATCCATAAGGTAATCGCATATCTCTCTTGTAATTCTT
>BNVZ01000055.1 GCA_025998475.1 Endomicrobiia bacterium
GATAAAAAGAACGCTTTTCTTGTAAACAGAAGGACTGCTACTCCAGAGAAAATAAGAGAAATAAAAGAAGCACAAAGAGCAAAAGAAAGAGCAGAAACTGAACAACAACAACAACAACTACAACAACAACTACTACTACTACTACAACAACAACTACTACCACTACTACAACAACAAGAACAAGACCTAGAACAACTACTACAACTACCATTAGGAGAACACGAAGAAGAACAACGACTACAACAACTACCACAACTGCTGCAACATCAACAACAACAACTACAACAACTACAGCTATCGCCACAACTACAACAACTACAACAACAACTACTACAACTACAACAACAACAACCACAACAAGAACAAGAACTACAACAACTACTACAACAAATACTACAACTACTACAACAACAACTACAACAACAACAACCACAACAAGAACAAGAACAACTACAACAACTACAACAACTACTACAACAACTACCACAACAACTACTACAACAACTACAACAACTACTACAACAACTACAACAACAACTACCACAACTACTACAACAACAACTACCACAACTACTACAACAACTACTACAACAACAACTACAACAACTACTACAACAACTAAATGATGCACAACAACTACTACAAGAAGAACAACAAGAATAAGTACAAGAAGACCCTGAAGCAACACAAAAAGCACAGAAAGACTTTCAAATAAATGCTAATTTTTCAGTAATTTCTTCTATTTTGGTACTCGCATCACCGATCTTCCTGACACCACCGAGATCTGCCGCGACGCCGTTTGTCTCCGTGCCGTCATCGCCAAAGCTATTAAACATGCCTACGCTGTTGTCAACGGCCACATTTCGCTGACAAGAAAACCCTCAATACTGCCAAAGACTTTACCGCCGACGCCTCCCCAGCTGCCTGCCGTCCGCATTAGGCATGAGCGGATACGCTTTTGGCACACCGCCGACCGCTCAGGCACGCCGACGCTGCAATCTTAAATCACCGCCTTTGCAGAATACGTCGTCGCCAAAGCTGTTGGTGAGACTGCCGTCCCATTGTCCAACCTAGCACATGCTCTGTCTACACCCGCGCTGTCGCCGCTCTTCTTACCCACTCTAATGCCACTGATTGTACCACTACTTTTGCTATCCTGCTTATTTGTCTTATTCCACCATTTATATATAAAAATACTGCAAAATCTTTCTTGCTTAAACTACGCACCCCATTTGGCTAAATGTCTTTTCCACGTTCGTTACACTTATATCTCTTTTTGCCTCCAAACGTCTCTCTCTTTACATATTTTTTAGACATCTCTACCATAGTGTACCCCATTTTTCTTTTTAGGGTATTTATCCAAAATCAGAACAATGCCCACCAATAAGCCCCAAGGGGGCAATCTATGTGTGTTAGGTGTGGTGTTTTAAGAAAGGCGAATCTTCGATTTTAATGATATGATCAAGCAATTTTATATTCACATACTTTGCTGGGTTACTTTGTCATTTCATTCCTCGCAAGGCACGCAGAAAGATAATAATTCGTATTACCAAGGCAGTATTCTTCTCCACCACGACTGACTCTTTGCTTCTAAAACTTTTAATTTAGCATCTCTTTTAATTTTAGCAAATCCTACTTAGCCGGCGCGTAATGAAGATGTATTTCAAAATCGTCATTTTTATAAGATATTTTTTTTACTGTTGCAGGAATAGGAACCATATTGCCATTTTCCATCCCGCCGATTAAATGTACAAGATAGTGCGCTATGTCTCTTTCGTCAATTATCGTGGATAACACTGTGTCGCCTTCAGCGATTTTTTTGGCTGATTTACCGTTTTCGTCTTCAAGCAATTTAACGTCAAGTCTCACAAATCCTAAGTCATAACCTTCAAAAACAAATGAATTTTGTTTTGGATTGTAATTAGGAAGTTTTTTAAACTGCGTCAAGTTTAATTCTTCATTTACAATTTCAACATTAACGTTGGCAGGGTAAAAGAAATTTTTAATTATTGTTGAAATTTCATCAGACGAGACGACAGCAATTTTTTTAATTGCCTGCTGGGCGTGTAGTTTTAAATCTCCTTCTATTTTTTGCGTATATTGTTCCATTGCTCCCACATCTAAACGTGCAGAAAAAATTGCTTTTACAAATGAAAACCAATCCATATTCGCAGATATTTCATAAATTGCTGGATTATGCGAAAACACCATGCTGAAACGCAAAATTTCGTAGGTTCTCTTATTTACCGCTGTATTGATAAGACCATAAATATTTTCTTTTTGGAATATAAGTTTTATTTTAAATACCATAACAAATTCTAAAAGATCTATTATGGTTATAGCTTTTTTAAAATTATCACCTGAAAGATAGAGCGCAAGTTCTGCTTCAGTCTGTTCGCATCCCGTCTCTTCCATCAAAAACTGAATCTGCTCTTTTTCTTTCATAATTATATCCTTAAAATTATTTTAAAATTTTACAATAACAATCCATTTTAAATAATTTATAAACTTTTGAGAAAAGTGTTTATCTTCTTGGGTGGGCTTTTTCATAAGCCTTTTTGAGACTTTCTATCGTAACATGTGTATAAATCTGTGTTGTAGAAAGATTCTTATGACCAAGCATTTCCTGAACACTTCTTAAATCGCATCCTCTGTCAAGCATATGAGTTGCGAATGTATGTCTTAAAGTATGAGGACTCACTTTTTTTGTAAGTCCTGCTTTTACAAACCATCTGTGTAAAATTCTTCTTGCGGTTCTTTGATCCAGTCTTTTTATATGATCGCTTAAAAATATCGGAGATTTTATATCGTAAGGAAGTCCCATAGAGTGACGTTCATTTATATAATCTCTTATAACGCTCAAGGCTTTATTGCCTACAGGCACAATCCTTTCTTTTCTGCCTTTACCTATCACTGTAACGGTGTTTAATATAAAATCTATGTCCTTTAAATTCAAACTCATTAACTCCTCAATTCTCAAACCGCATGAATAGAGAAGTTCAATCATAGCTCTGTCTCTAAGTTTAATGTCAACAAGATTAAAGAGCGCCTGCGTTTCATTTTCAGTCAGAAATGACGGAACTTTTTTATCTTTTTTAGGGCCTGACATATTTTCCAATGGATTTATTTTAACAAGATTATTAATTATTAAAAATTTATAGAAAGTACGCAGAGACGAGAATTTTCGTGCAAGAGTTGCCTTGCTTAAAGTTTTCTTATTTAGTTCTTCAAGAAATTCCCTTATATCGTATTTGCCAGCTTCAAATGTATGTAATTGTTTTTTTTGTAAAAAGAATAAAAAATCACGCATATCTTTCGAATAAGCTCTTAAAGTATGCTGAGAGAAATTTCTTCCAGCTATAAGATATTTTTCAAAAGCGTCTATTTGTCTTCTGTTTTCTTCTTCGAAGATTTGGATGCTTTTGTCTCCGCAGTTTTTGGCGTTTCTTTTTTTGCTTTGGGTGTTTTGATCCATTGTAAATTCCTGCATTTAGGAAATGCTGAGCATGTAAGAAATGGCCCTCTTTTTCCTATTCTTTTAAGCATTTCAGAACCGCATTTTTCACATTTTATATCAGTATGTTCAGGCTCGAGTTTGATAACTTTATTGCCGTCTTTATCAATATTATATACTGTTTTGCATTCCGGATAATTTTTACATGAGAGGTATTGTTTGCCCCTAAATCCTGTTTTTTTAATTAGTGGACTTTGGCATTTGTCGCATTTCATATCTGTTTCCTGTTGATCTGCTACAACTTTTCCATCTTTGCCCAACGGCATCGTTGTTTTGCATTCGGGGTATCCAGAGCAGCCCAAGAACTGCCCTCTTCTGGAATCTCTTATCAACATATGTTTACCACAATTGGGGCATATCTCAGAAGTTTCCTGCGCATGGATTTTTTGTCTTTGAAGATTTTTTTCCGCTTCTTTCAAATCTTTTTCAAATGGTTCATAAAAATCTTTTAAAACATTTTGCCATACGACTTTATCTTCTGCAATTTTGTCAAGTTTTTCTTCAATACCTGCGGTAAATTCAACATTGATTATATTGCTGAAATGATTTTTTAAAACATCGTTTACAACAATGCCGAGATTTGTAGGAACAAATTTTTTACCATCAAGACGCACATATAACCTATCAAGAATAGTCCTAATTGTAGGAGCATAAGTTGATGGTCTTCCTATTGCGTGTTCTTCAAGCGCTTTAATTAAACTTGCTTCATTATAACGTGGAGGCGGTTCTGTAAAATGCTGCTGTGGTATTATATGCAAGAGATTTAAGTTTTCAGTTTTGCTTAATTGTGGAAGTTTTATTTCTTTTTCATCATCATCCATATCTATACTGTAAACTTTTAAAAAACCGCCAAAAAGTAAAGTACTTCCTGAAGCTTTAAATAGGTAATTTTTTGCCGATATTTCAATTATTGTTGTGTTATAAATCGCATCTGCCATTTGGCTTGCCAAAAATCTTTTCCATATTAAATCGTAAAGCCTAAAATCGTCAGTCGATAGGTACTGCTTTATTTGCGACGGTATTCTGTTTGGTGAAGTAGGCCTTATTGCTTCATGCGCCTCTTGCGCTCCTTTAGTTTTTGTCTTATAAATTCTTGGAGATTTTGGAAGGAATTTATCTCCGTATGATGATTCAATAAATTTTAATGTTTCATTTTGAGCGCTTTTTGCAATATTTAGAGAGTCGGTTCTCATATAAGTTATAAGACCAATTCCGGCGCTTTTTTCGATGTTTATACCCTCATAAAGTCTTTGTGCTATAGACATTGTCTTTGAAGCTGAAAATCCAAGTCTTCTTGAAGCATCTTGTTGCATTGTAGAAGTAGTATAAGGTGCATATGGAGAACGTTTGCGTTGTTTTGTATCAACCGATTGCACAATGTATGTTGTATTTTCAAGGTCTTTTAATATTGCGGCAGACTGTTTTTCGTTTTGAATTGAAAGTTTATCGAACTTAACGTTATTTTTTGAAAAAAGCTGTGCCTTAAAGGACATTGCATCTTTTTCAAGTTTTGAAAGTTCCGCTTCAATGCTCCAGTATTCCGTCGGGATAAAATTCTTTATTTCCTCTTCTCTGTTACATATAATCAATACGGCTACAGATTGCACTCTTCCTGCCGATAGTCCTATTTTTACTTTTTTCCATAAAAGGGGAGAGAGTTTATAACCTACAAGTCTGTCTAAAAGCCTTCGTGTCTGCTGGCTGTTAACAAGACCCATATCAAGATCTCTTGGATGTTTTACAGAGTCAAGAATTGCATCAGGAGTAATTTCGTGAAATGTTATTCTTGAAATTTCCGAATCGGAAAGTTTCAAAGCTTCTTTTAAATGCCATGCAATTGCTTCTCCTTCTCGGTCGAAATCGGTTGCGAGATAGACTCTATCGGTATTTTTGGCAGTTTTTTTTAAATCCGATATAAGTTTTTTTGCTTTGGGTACATTCGTATATGTAGGTTCAAAATTATCTTCAATGTCAATACCAAGCTTGCTTTTAGGCAGATCTCTTATATGTCCGTAAGAACTTTTTACTGTGAAATCTCTACCTAAAATTTTTGATATTGTCCTTTCTTTTGCCGGAGACTCCACTATAACTAAATATTTTGACATTGCGTCACTCCTTAAATAATCGTTTTCATGTTTGGTTTAATACACTCTTATGTATATTTGTCCTGGAGTTGCCTTTATAAGCCCATTTATCTCAAGATTTAAAAGCGTTGTCGCCATATCGGAAACATTGATGTTTAATTTATGTGCAATTAAATCTGGAGGCAGTCCAGCGCTATCGCTCTCTATCAATTTAAGAACTGAAAGTTCAAGCTTATTAAGATTTAGACTATTGTTGATTACTTCAAATTTGTCCTTAGGAAACCAGCTAAGACTTTCTGCCATATCCTGCGGGCTTAAAGCAACAAAAGCTCCACTTTGTATAAGTTTGTTTGTCCCTTTTGATACATTTGAATAAATGTTTCCTGGAACCGAAAAAACATCTTTGCCATAATCTGCGCAAATTCTTGCTGTTATGCAAGCACCGCTTCCAAGCGCTGCTTCTGTAAGTAGTGTGGCTTTGGAAAAACCTGCAATTATCCTGTTTCTTCTTGGAAAAGTTCCTTTGTCTGGTTGACAATTAAGAGGAAACTCGCTTATAACTGCACCATTTTGTGAAATTGTCTCCTGCAGTTTTGCGTTTTCAGATGGATAATTCACAAGAAGTCCGTTGCCTAAAACAACTATGGTCCTTGATTTATTTTCTAGAGCTGTGACATGTGAAATTGTGTCAACGCCTCTGGCAAGCCCTGAAATTATGGTTATTCCTTTTTTTGCAAAATACGCTGCAAATTCCGATGTAACAGTTTTGCCGTAATTGCTTACTTTTCTTGATCCTACTATCGATATTGAATCGAAATCTTTTTCTAATATATTACCTTTTACATACAGAACAAGAGGCTTATCGGTAAAATCAATCAGCGATTTTGGATAAACACTGCTGTTGTAAAGAATAATTTCTATATTGTTTTTTTCCGCAATCTCAAGTTCTCTATCGGCTTTTCCTGAATTTGAAGAATTTAAAATTCCTTCTGCAACAGCATAACCTATACCTTCAACAGACATAAGATCTCTTCTACCAGCTTTAAGAATAGATTCCACATCGCCAAATTTTTTAAGCAGCATAAAAAACCTTGATGCTCCTATGTCTGCAACTGAAATAAGCCTGAATAAACACAAATCTCTCTCATTCATTAGAAGGCTATTGTAAGCAAATTATTAAAGAATTGTCAAAACTTGCTAAATTAATTTAGCACACTAATGTGCAGTAATATATGCTAATCGCGGGATTAAATTAAAACATAAGGAGGAGAAACTATGAAAGAAGTAAAGAGTCTGCGCAAGTTCAAGCAGCTAACACAACACCTGCAACTGCGATACATGACTGTAAGTGCAAAAATCAATAAAACCTTATTTTGCAAACCTTATCATTTGACACATGGGGCGCAGTGCCCAAAAAAATAATGGTCTTACCCTGAGCACGGTTTGCCTAAGAAAAACAGTTTTGATAACATACCTGCAAGCAATACTGTAACTGTAGAAAATTAGCTCAAATGGCAACAGGCTGAGTAAATACTTAAAGTATTTTCGTCTAATGGAGTCTTTAATTCTATTGTTGCCCAGTCGCTATGAGTTTGCCCACGATATTCTAGACTAGATATAATGATGGAAGTCAAAATAATAATTTACTACCGGGAGCAAAGTTATGATTAGATTTACTACTGCAGGGGAATCGCATGGAGAAGCCCTGCTTGTTATTCTTGAAGGTATTCCTGCAGGGCTTGCCGTAAATTATAAAGATATAGATTTGGATCTTGCAAGGAGACAAAAAGGTTATGGCAGAGGCAAAAGAATGTCGATAGAAACAGATGTTATTAAGATTCTTTCAGGGATGCGTCATTTAAGAACCCTAGGGTCACCTATAGCAATGTCTATTGCGAACAGAGATTTTCAAAATTGGGTAAATACAATGTCACCAACATCCAGTGAGTCTGATGACAAACCACTTTCAAGACCTCGTCCGGGGCATGCGGA
>BNVZ01000056.1 GCA_025998475.1 Endomicrobiia bacterium
GGCGGTTGGGAGTGGTTGAAGGAGCCCAATGGCGGACTGGTGTGGCTAAAAGATCGTAACGGCGGACGCTTGTGGTTGAGAGAAAAGGAAGGCGGTTGCAAGTGGCTTGATAGAAAGGATGGTGGTCGTGAGTGGCTGAGAGAGCCTGATGGCGGACGCTTGTGGTTGAGAGAAAAAGATGGCGGTTGGGAGTGGTTGAAGGAGCCCAATGGCGGACGCTTGTGGTTGAGAGAAGAGGAAGGCGGTTGGGAGTGGTTGAAGGAGCCCAATGGCGGACTGGTGTGGCTAAAAGATCGTAACGGCGGACGCTTGTGGTTGAGAGAAAAGGAAGGCGGTTGCAAGTGGCTTGATAGAAAGGATGGTGGTCTTGAGTGGCTGAGAGAGCCTGATGGCGGTCGTGAGTGGCTTAAGGAGACTGATGGTGGACGGGTGTGGCTGCTGAAAATAGATAGTATCTATTGGCTGAGACAAAGGGATGGCGGCTTGGAGTGGTTGAAAGAGCCTGACGGAAGGAAGTGGTTGTTAGAGCCTTCTGGCGGATACGTCTGGCTGGGCCAAATATACGAGGGCTTCCATTGGTTAGATGGGCCTGATGGAAGAAACTGGCTGAGAGAGTCTGATGGTGGACGGGTGTGGCTTGGAACAACGGGTGGACATTTCTGGCTGGGTCATATTTATGGCGGCTTGGAGTGGTTGAATGAGCCTGACGGAAGGAAGTGGTTGTTAGAGCCTTCTGGCGGATACGTCTGGCTGAGAAATGGTTGGGGATACTTATGGCTGACCAAACATGGTGGTGGGTATATGTGGCTGAGAGAGCATAATGGTGGATACGTGTGGCTGAGAGACCCTTATGGCGGCTGGGAGTGGCTGAAAAAAGACACGGCAGGAGATTGGTTGTATACAGATGATGGAGAGGAGTGGCTGAGAACAGATGACGGAAAGGCATGGTTTAGAACGACTGGCGGAAATAAACGTAAGAATTATTTATCTGACGACAGGAGTAAAACTACCTATACAAACAATTATATCCATGAGGATGAGATACTAGAAAACAAAAAAGTTATGGAAATACTTAGTATAGCTGGGAAAACTACTTTATGTAAACTGACTTGTAAAGATGTTCACAAGGCTTATAGATCTCTGGCTTTGAAATATCATCCTGACAAATACCTCGGTAAAAGTGATGAAGAAAAAGAGAGATTAAATCAGGATTTTAAAGAACTTGGACGTGCTTATGATATGTTGAATATATATTTAAAAAACATGGGCATTGAAGAGCTTGAAGAACGGCAAAATGATATTAAAGAGCTTGAAAAAAAGCTGAGTGATAGGCGAAAAAAAAATGAAGTGTTGGAAAAACGTCTGAAAGAGCTGGAAGATTTGAAAAAAAAGGAAAATAATACACTAGATAATAATCAAAAACAGCTGGAAGATTTGGAAGTTGATTAATATTAATGTCTAGACTCATGGGGAAGGATATAAACAGTAAGTAGCAATTATATATGAATGTTGAAATCTTTATATAATTGAAAATTATAGGTTTCATCTGTAAAGTTTTATATATTAATATTATTTACCTGATGCAATCGTAAGTTGTTGGTCTGCTATCTTCTTAAATAAATATGTAGACTAATATAATTCTTAATTAATATATTTTTTAAAACATTCATTTTCATTTATTTGAATAAATGTTAGATTTTCAAGCGTATTAAAGTAAGCATTACAGCTGTCACATTATTTTTAGATATGAAGTAACGCAAAAGATAAAAGTAAGAAAGTTTATATTTATAATTAATTATGTAAAATTCTCTCTTTTTGTCTTAAAAAGAACTCAAGCAAAAACAAAACACAAAAGATATCTTTTAGACTCACAAAAATACTCTCTTGTCGCGACAATACCACAAAAAAACTTTATTACCTTGTGAATCGATCACAAAGCAAATTCTATTTCTTGTTTCCCTATTCATTTACTTTTGTTGTAGCTTTCGGACACTAATCCCTTTATACTTTTTCACTAAAAAGATGCAGCCAGCCAAAAAACTGATTACTGTAAAAAAAATTTACAGTTTATCAAAAGTTATTGGCTGGCTGCAGTGATTTGTAACACAACCACTTCTTCCTTCTTCTGACTAAATCGTTAAAGGTTGAAGTAAAATCAGAGTACTCGAATACTTAGCTCGATATTTTCAACCAACATCAAACACACTTATTGGTTCTATTTACTTATAATGAGTCGTTGGCTGATGGCAAATCTATCTTTACTTATTTTTATACTTCTCTCATCTACTTCATGACATATACCATAGCTTTTCTTATGTTTATTGCTTAGTACTCAACAATCTCAACAGGAAACTTCTACTTAGACTCATTTTTCAAATCTCCCTTCTGATAATCATCTCTTTCATTATTATTATCTCCTGTTCTCTACTTTTACGTGACAATTATTTAGTTTATTTTGTTACAAAGACCTAGAACTAAATATCATTGTGATAAAACTTTTGTTTTAACTACTCTTTTGAATATATTTGCTTTTTAGCTGTTTTAACTATTTTGTTGTTGGCTCCACAAAATCAAAAAGAAATTAAACTCAGTCTTACAATCAACCATTGCCATTTTTTGTCTTTGATGTTTATTCATCTTATTTTTTCTCATACATACTTAGCTGAGCGTTTTTTTTAGACACATTTTCTCTCTGACTTGCTGTGTTTATTTAGTCAACCATTATTTATGATTAGCTAAAATTTTACACTACATCAATTGCTTTCTTTGCACTCCGTTCTTTTCCACATATTCCAGGGCTTCTTGGTTTAACAATGCATTTCATACCTTATTATCCACACAAATCTTGCGCAATCTTGCATGTTCAATGATTATTTTGTTATCCCTAGCTGCACGCTTAGCTAACTCCTCTTCGACCCTATCCATCATCGACAGTTTATCTCTAATCCCAAAAAACGTTCTTTTCAATCTATTTATTTCAACATCTTTCCAATATAACCAATTCCGTCCTACAGCTATGTCAATATCCTTCTCAGCATTCATATCTTTAAGTTCTTGAATCTGTTTCCTATGCCCAGGTTCATGCTCACACCCACGAAAGAATCTGTCAAATGATAATTCACCATTTTGATTAATTGCGTTCCATTCCTTTATTTCTTTTTCTAAACGCTCGTAATCCTCCGACTGTTTTTCCTCATCTTCAGATCTCAACGCCCGCACTTGTTTCATTGTATTGAGCATATGATAACTTCTCCGATCTAGCATGCCCATATCACGCTGCGTGCTACTCAAATTATTATAAAAGACATGCATCTGCTCAGGTAGCCTTTCTGTCCGCATTGTATCAAGCAATTCTTGAGTTGAATCCCGCACTTGTTTTTGAGACCAAAATCCACTACAACCATCGTCGTGTCCCTGAGCTTTTTTCTGTGCTTTTCTGATTGTTCTTTCCCATTTTTCTTCCTTCTTGTCCGCTACAGATTTTTTTTCTACCATTTGTTCTTGATCACTAATCGCCCGTTTTACTCCCCGTGCTCCCAAGAATTCGACTGCCTTTATCCGCACTCCCTGTGCAGTACTTGACATGTACTTTAACTCATTCTGTGCTTCTTCTAGTAGATGTCGTAATCTTACATGAGTAGGCGAAAGCGATTGTAATCTATCCTGCACTCCTTTAATAGTTGCATTAATTCCCCATCCGTCGTCCCACTCTTTCTCCTGATCTTTTTTTTCCTTTTTTAACCTTTCCCGATCTACATCATTTATTTTTGTTATGCCAAAATACTCCTTTTTACATATTCTCGCGTCGTCAGAAGGTGAAGATACATACGAAAAAAAAGGTAAGTGTTTAGATAAAGAGTCTTCCTTTATTGCTTGTGCATTCAATGGTTCCAGTCCTTCAGCTGTTGTATGTTCATGCAAAGACGGTGTAAGTTCAGCTAAAGCGCCCATTGTATTACTTCCACCTGAAGACGAAGATGATAAAGAAGATGAATTAGATGGCGATAATGACGAACTAGGTGATATAAAATTTTCTAACCACCCCTTTTTATTAAATTCACTAATTTGATCACAAAATTCTCGAATCAACATTTTGTATATTCCAACATCTTTAAGAAAAGTATCTAAAGATTTATCAGACAGTGAACATTGCGAGAATGAAGATAATAGTGATTCTGTTGCCGCTTGAGTATCATCAAGTTTTAGTCCTACTGACGTTGCAGCTGCTGGTGGTAACACATCCAATGGTGGTGTTGGGACCGTTGTCTTACTTTCATATGGTATTCCATTAGTTTGAAGACGTTTTCTAAATTCTTCAGTTTCATTTATTAATGACTTAATTATATCCTTATCATTTTTTAGTTTACCATAATTTTTAGATATCTTGTCATCACGTTCAACAATAGAAGCCGCGGCAGGTAGCTTTTTATTAATTTGCTCCACCAAGCTGCATGTTTCTGATGCTCCTAAAAGCAATATATTCTGTATTACTGCCAATTCACAATTATTCTCAAAAAGCCGATCTTTAAGTTCTGCAATCTCCGTTCTACATGAACACTCCAAAATCAGCTCCCTCCATATTTTATCCTTTTTGTCATTGTCAGGTTCTGCGTTAAATGCTCTTATCCTATCATTTGACAACTCATCCCACTCTTTTTGTTCTTTTTTCCGCTCTTCTTGCCTCTCTTTTATCAAATCATTCAACTGTTTCTGCTTATTTTCTGGTGTTTTGTTCCCATCTATTTCCAAATCTTCTAGCTGTTTTTGATTAATATCTAGTGTTTTGTTCACATCTGTTTCCAAATCTTCCAGCTGTTTTTGATTATTATCTAGTGTATTATTTTCCTCTTTTTTCAAATCTTCCAGCTCTTTCAGACGTTTTTCCAACACTTCATTTTTTTTTCGCCCATCACTCAGCTTTTTTTCAAGCTCTTTAATATCATTTTGCCCTTCTTCAAGCTCTTCTGTCAGCTCTTTTTTCTCTTTTTCCCGCTCATCTATCAATTTTCCATGAACTTTCCGCTCATTCTCGCCCGAAGATGAAGATGAAGATGACGAAGAGGAAGGAGAATATGAGTATAATAGTATGTTAGCAGCACAATTATTACGCTCAATAGCTTCTAGGGCTCTCAGTATACGAGTTGATCTATCTAACACTAGACCATCAACCACAAGTTCATCATCAGTCTTTGCATTATCCCTTATTGTATTAATTTTTTCCTTAGCTGTTCTCAGCTGTTCATTTATCATCGCAACTCCTACATCTGCCCCCTTTTCCCTCATACCACCATGCTGGCGCCGCATTTCTGCTGCCAGCTTACTCTGCAATTCAATAATTTCGACCTCAGCCATAGCCACCGCCAAATCTTCATCCAAAATCAATTTTTCAGCAGCCTGACTATTCTGCTTTTCCTTATTGGACTGTTCCCACTCCACAACATTAGCATACTGCCATCTATGTAATTGTTCACGCTTCTGCTTCTCTATTAATTCTTTAGTATCAGTAACCAACTTAAACAAATCAGTTTGTTCCTTTTTTAACGCCTTAACTTTGGCATGAGCATTCAATAACTCTTTCGTTTCATCACTTACAATAGTTTTTGGTAAAGATGATAAAGACAATGAGGGTACTGACGACGGGTTTGATGAGCTACTTGATGAGGAAGAAGAACTCGAAGATGAACTTGACGAACTACTTGACGACGAGGAAGAACTTGAAGACGAACTTGAAGAGGAGGCTGGTGTTTTTGTTCCAGATTCAGTTATATTTATTACATTAGATGTTAATGAACTTCCCGCTGGTGTTAATGCTGGAGGAGAAGATAATGATGAGGAAGAAGATGATTCCAATTGTGCTTTTGCTTGTGCTTCTGCTTTTTCTTTTTCTTGTTTTGCTATCTCTTCTTCTAATGCTATTCTGAATCTTTCTTTCTCATTTACTTCTGCTATTTCTTTTTCTTGATTTGTTTGTGTCTGTGCGTCTGCTTGTATTTGTGTATCTGCAGAGGATGATAAAGATGAAGAAGACTCAGATCCATCTCCAGCTAGTGCAACATTATATTGAGATCCACTTGATTTCTTAGTTTCATATCCTACACCAAATCCAGCTCCGGCAGATTGTCCAGTTAAAGAAGATATATCATCTGTATCATTTACACTTGTTTCTGTTCCAGATGCTCTATCCACAGCAACGGCTCCAGATCCAGCTCCAGATACGGCGGGTAATTCAGTTCCAGCACCAGCTCCAGTTCCAACTTATGAAGAAGACGATAAGCTATCGATTGTCTCTCTTGATGCTGCGGCCTGATTTATTGTGTCTCCCTTGATTGGTTGTGCTGTTAGATTTTCCGCTGGGGCCACCTGCCCTACTAAAGCTCCTCCTTGTCCCTGTTCTCTTGCCTCTCCTGCTACTACAGGTGGGTTTTCATGTGACTCTTCCGTCACCACTGGTGTCTGCTCTACTGGCCATTGCCCTGCATCAACCGGCAGTGGTGCTGGTGATACTGGATCAACATTTGATAACGGCGGTGGGGGCGGAATACTTGCGTTAGGTTTTTTTGTTATTGGGTCTATTTGAGGACCTCCAGCCATAGCATTAACCGCAGGACTTATTACCATCCCAAACACTACTATTGCTGTCATTACTTTTCTTACTATCTTTTCTAGTCTCGCTTTTAGCATTATCATTAATATTTCTTTCATTTTCTTCTCCTTTTTATGTTTTCCATTCTACTTCTCCTTTTGTGAATCAATTATTTCTCTACTCTTGTTTCTTGCTTCTTTTTGCCTACTTATACCCCCTGTTTCTAAAGTCTTACTCCGCACTCTCTCTTAGTTTATACTCTACACTCCCTATTCCATTGTGACTTCTCTTTTGCCTCTAACTACATCTCTCTTCTCTTATCTCTTCCTTCTCTCCTTCTATACACCCACTGTTTCTAGGCTCTCTGTTAGTCTATATTTCACACTCTCTTTTTTGTTGTAACCACTGTTGTAATTTCTCTTTTGTCTCTAAATATATCTCTTTTCTTTTTCTTACCTTCTTTCTTTCTTCCTTCCTTCTATACACCCACTGTTTCTAGGCTCTCTGTTAGTCTATACTTCACACCCTATTTTATTGTAACTTCTCTTTTGTCTCTATCTGTGTCTCTTTTTTCTTACTTTCTTTGTTCTTTCCCTTCCCTTCCATTCTTCTTTTTTATCTACTTCCTTAAAATCTTTCTCTTGGAAACTAACCTTCAAAGGCCTAAGAATAAAGCCAAAACTATCTGCAAAATAATTCTTCTTTGTTTTTTATAGTATTAAAATTATTTGTTCTTGATTATTCTTAAGGTAATATAAACTTGGTTAGTAAACTTCCAGGTTTGTATGCTCTTAATTTGCTCAAAGCTTCTTGTTTCTACAACCTACTAATCTTAGGTTTTTGTTCCTTTATATAGGTTATTACATCTGTT
>BNVZ01000057.1 GCA_025998475.1 Endomicrobiia bacterium
TGATGTTTTAGTACTTTAGGGCAATATAGGACGTATTATTAGACCTGAGACAGTTACAATGTCAGTGAAAGTTGTGCATATAGGACTAAAAGCACGTAGAAGAAGTATTAATAATAGTGGGGAATATACTAGATGGGAATAGGTATTGATAAACAAAGCGCTAGAAGTAGAAGTAGCAGTGATTATGCTAGAGATTGATGCAAAGACCTAAAAAAAACAGCGAAAGTGGTATAGCGGGAAGAAAAAGAGACATACAATAAAAGTATTGGTAGTGGTGGAAATTAAAGGTGAGCAAATAATATGCACAGCGATTGATAGGGCAAGGAGCACGATTTTGGTTTATTTTAGTAGGCATGTATTTATGCAAAGAAAGACAATAAGATACATGGCAGATACAATTTAGGAGGCCTTAGACAGAATGCATACAAACACACTAGTTCTAAAAAAAGAGATCAAAGAAACACCCACTGACAAAAGAAGATAAAGAGTTAAATAGGGAGATTTCATCAAAAAGGATTATAGTAGAAAACATTAAAGTATTTGTTAAAAGGTTCAAAATAGTCTAAAAGATAGATAAGTAATAGCAAAAGACGCTTTGGACTGCGATTTAACTTGAGTTTCAGGTATTTGTATTCTTGAATTTAACACTTAGTTGTGCAAGAGGTCTACTCAATTTTCTCTTTGCTCACCCACTCCCCCTTTTTCTTTTCTTACTCCTTGCTATCCTTTGTTTTGTCAAACGCCCCTTTCTTTACTCCCATTAATCGCCTAAACCCATTCCATCTGTTTCCGCACGCTTTCTTTTTCTGTTTCATAGTACTTCTATTGTACTTTTATATATTAGTTATGCAAGAGGTCTATTGAATCTATTCTTGTTTCGCCGTGTTTTTGACCTCTACTTGCTGTTGTAACAGTAAATCCGCATTTGTAGTGTCGGAATAACCTCCAAGTTAGAAGTTTTAAGGTAGCAATTATAGAAATTTTAGGCAAAGAACATATTACAGAATCTGAAATTGATATTTAAGACTAAAAAACTTATTAAATTATTGAAATAAGACAAATTACAAGCAAGGAATGACTGAGCTTGATAATAGCTGATAGCTGTTGATAACTCTAAACTATTAATATTTCTGTTGATAAAAGCTACTAAAATTATTATCTTTAAGTTTCTCCAAATCTTTGTTTTTAGTATTTTGATGCTATTTTTTGCGACAAGATGTTTAAGACAAGGACTGGCACGGTAAATACTAAAACCTACCAAAACCATGGGTTTTTAGACAGGCCCACCTCATCAATACTTTAAAATATGCTCAAAAAAGCGGGAGACGGGAATCGAACCCGCATGGCCAGCTTGGAAGGCTGGAGCACTACCACTGTGCTACTCCCGCAGATAATGTTTTGATGCGGTGGGGGCGGGTGGATTTGAACCACCGAAGGGCAAGCCCGCCAGATTTACAGTCTGGTGCATTAGACCACTCTGCCACACCCCCTATCCACTGATTAACGGATTTTATTTCAAGTTAAGACGCAAAGAAATCTTTTACTGGCTATCGATAACTCCCCTGCCACAGCAGCTGGCCGATTGTATAAAAAGATGCTGCTCTTGTCAAATATTTTATCGTGTGTAATACTTTAAAACTAAAAAACCTATGACAAGCAAGATTAAAAATACTATTGATAAAATATTAAAATATTTCTCTATTGTGTTCTGTATTTTTGCACCGAAAAGCTTTAAAGCAGCCGAAACAATAAAGAATCGTCCACCTCTTCCCAATATTGAAGCTGCAACTAAAGTTGGTAAAGGAATACCAAATATTCCTGAGCTAATTGTCATTGCTTTATATGGAATCGGCGTAAATGCTCCGGCGAAAATACTAAGAAAAGCATTGTTTGCATAATTCTTACCAATTATTGCAACAATGGGTTGAAGATTGTAAAAATTTACTATTGCAACCCCAATAGTATCATAAAAAACCTTTCCTACTGCATATCCTAAAAAAGCTCCACAAACAGAACCTATTGTACAAATTAAAGCTTCTTTCCACCAATTTTTAGGCTCAGCAACAACCGATGGTATAAGAAGAACGTCTGGGGGCACAGGAAAGAACGAACTTTCTATAAATGCTATCCCAAATAAAGCATACTTTGAGTTTTTTGTTTTTGACCAATGCAAAGTCCAATCATAAAGATTGTGCATAAGTTTAAAAAACCAATTTATTATTATTTTCATGTGCACGACATTGTACCCTAGTCAGAAATTGTTGTCAAATTAAATGGCAAGTTTAAAGGCACTAAGCAATGGTAAAACTAAGATCTTGAGGTTCAAGAAAATGTTTAAATTATCTTGACGCTCAAGGACGTTTTTAATCATACTGCCGGTTAGTTGCTTGAACTTGGCTTTTACTTTTAAAGTTATAATATTTCTTAAACATTTTTTCTGATTTGACTATTTGATGGAATTATGTATAATAAACACAAAACACATTGTCATTTGAGTGGGTTGGTTGTCATTTGTCTGTGGTAAAAACTTACAAAATGTTTGCAAAATGGAGAGATCGCATGTGAAACAAAAGTGCTAGTGCAGGTTTAATAGTTCAATGTTAATATTAACATCCTTTGACAGTTTATAAATTGTTGAGGGGAAAACGCTACAGGAGTAATCAAAATGGCCCCAAAGAAATTAAAAGCAATGATTAAATTACAAATTTCGGCAGGTGGAGCAAACCCTGCACCACCAGTAGGCCCTGCGTTAGGGCAGCAAGGTGTAAATATTATGGATTTTTGTAAGCAGTTTAATGAAAGAACAAAAATCATGGAAAAGGGTATGACGATACCTGTAGTTATAACAGTATTTGAAGATAGATCGTTTACTTTTATAACAAAAATGCCTCCTGTTTCAGCTTTGGTAAAAAAAGCTGTTGGCATTGCGAAAGCTTCAGGAATTCCTAACAGAAACAAAGTGGGAAAAATTACTGCCGTTCAAGTAGAAGAAATAGCAAAGCAGAAAATGCCTGACTTAAATGTAAATGGAAATCTTGACGCTGCAAAGCTTACAGTTGAAGGCACTGCAAGAAGTATGGGCGTAGACGTTGTTAAATAGTTTTGAGCCTTGTTTTTTTAAGTTTACGCTTCATTTAAAGCGGTTTCTTGTGTTTTTCTGTGTGAGTGTTATAAAAATACAAACGCTTTGCGTAGCAGGTGGGTGTTGTTTGTTAAAAAACAAGTGGAAATAGAAAAAATTGTGGGAGTCGATTAGTTCGACGTGTAACCACAGGAGGAAAAAATGGGTAAAAGATTAAACGAAGTGGCAAAATTGGTTAACAAGAGCGAATTTTATGCGATAGAGAAAGCATCAGCTTTAGTAAAAGAAACAGCAAAAGCAAAGTTTGATGAAACAATTGAACTTCACATTAAACTTGGGATCGATCCTAAACAGAGTGACCAGATGGTAAGGGGTACGGTATCTCTTCCTCACGGTATCGGCAAGACAAGAAAAGTTGCAGTTTTGGCGAAAGGCGAAAAACAGAAAGAAGCTGAAGCGGCAGGTGCAGATGTTGTAGGTTCTGACGAATTGATTGAAAATATATCAAAAAACAATCTTGATTTTGATATTTTGGTTGCAACGCCTGATGTTATGAAAGATTTGAGCAAAGTCGCAAAGATTCTTGGGCCTAAAGGTTTGATGCCAAATCCAAAATCAGGAACAGTAACATTTGACATAGCTAAAACAGTTACAGAGCTTAAGGAAGGAAGAGTTGAGTATAAAAATGATTCTTTTGGAATAATTCACGTTCCTGTAGGGAAAGCATCTTTTGAAAAAGAAAAGCTTGCAGACAATATTAAAGCTTTGATTGAAGCTGTCGCGAAGGCAAAACCTTCAAGCGCTAAGGGTATGTATATAAGGAGTATTTCCGTTTCATCAACTATGGGACCCGGTATATTTGTCGAGCAGAAAATATAAGTTGCTTTAAAGAAATTTTTTATGTCTAAAAGGTGGCTATAAAGGCCACCTTTTACATTTGTAAGGGTTAATCATGAAAATGGACAAGATACAAAAAATAGAAAGTTTACTCGAGATGGTTACAGTACAAGAAAAAGTTGAATTAGTTGACGTTCAATACGTTAAAGAAAACGGCGACTGGATTGTCAGGATTTTTATAGATAAAGACGGTGGAGTAACGATGAGCGATTGTGAAAACATAAGCCATGTTTTTAGCGCTGTTCTATGTGAAAATGATACATTAAAGGATTCTGATATATTAGAAATCTCGTCTCCCGGACTTAACAGAATTTTGAAAAAAGAAGAAAGTTTTAAACGCTTTATCGGAAGTAACATAAGAATACAGACTTTTGAGGCTATTAATAACCAAAAAAATTTTTTAGGGAAACTGGTAGATTTCAAAGATGGGAAAGTAAAAATGGATGATGCGACAAACGGAATAGTGGAAATAAATTTTTTAGATATAAAGAAAGCTAATATAGAAACAGATGTTTAGGAGGATAAAATGGCAGAAAAGGGCGAGCTTTCAAGGGCTCTTGAACAGATTGAAAAAGATAAGAAGATTAAGAAAGAGGATATTTTAGCTGTGATAGAAAATGCTCTTGTGTCGGCATATAAAAAACATGTTGGCAAGAACGTTAATGTTGAGGCTAGAGTGAACAGCGAGACGGGTGAAATGGTTGCCAGCGCAATAAAGGTTGTTGTTCAAGAAGTTGCAAATCCTCTTTTAGAGATATGCGTACGAGATGCAAAGAAACTTGGGCAGAGTTCAGAAATAGGTGCGGAAGTAAAAATACCTCTTGATACAAAGGTTTTTTCACGTATTGCTGCGCAGATAGCCAAGCAGGTTATAGCACAGAGAATTAGAATCTCTGAAAGAGATTCTTTGTTTGAAGAAATGAAAGAAAAAGTAGGACAAATTGTAGGTGGTGTTATATATCGTATAGCAAATAAAAGTCTTGTAGTAGATTTAGGTAAAACTGAAGCTATTCTTCCAGGCAGCGAACAGGTTTCTAAAGAAAAATTCAGTATTGGGCAGCATATAAGAGCTGTAATTATAAAAGTTGAAAGAAATGCAAAAGGTTCTGGCATTGTTTTATCAAGAGCAAACGCAGAACTTGTAAGGAGACTTTTTGAACAGGAAGTTCCTGAAATTTATGAAAAAGTTGTAGAGATAGTAAACATTGTAAGGGATCCTGGCATGAGAACAAAAATAGCAGTATTGTCTCATAATCCTAAAGTTGATCCTGTTGGCGCATGCGTTGGAGTAAAAGGCGCAAGAGTCAAACCTATCATTGAGGAGTTGGAAGGGGAAAAAATCGATTTAGTTTCTTATTCTCTAGATTATGCAAAATATATAGCAGGAGCTTTATCTCCGGCAAAGGTGATTTCGGTAGCTATAACTTCTGAAGAAAAAAAGAAAGCTGAAGTGTTGGTAAGCGACGATATGCTATCTTTAGCTATTGGTAAGAATGGTCACAATGTAAGACTTGCTGCAAAACTTGTCGGCTGGCATATAGATGTAAAATCTGAAGGACAGAAGAAACATAAAAATGATGAAAAAGTCGAAAAAGATGCCGAGACACTAGAAAAACTTGAAGATATTAGCGCAAAAATTATAAATATCCTTGTAAAAGCAGGATATACAAATATAGAAAAATTGACAATGTCTACTATTGATGATCTTATCGTTTTGCCCGGAATAGGCCCTAAAACAGCTGAAAAAATTATTAGATCGGCAAAAAAAGTTTGGCTCGCTGATAATAAAATTAATCTTACGGAAAAAGAGTCATAACCAACTAACTTTGTTGACCATCTGCAATAGTTCCCATTTTTTGAAAAATGGGTGGCAGACAAAGTCTTGTGGGGTGTTTATTTGCCTTTTTTCAAACTGTCTGTAAGTAACTTTTTAGAGTTTTTAGAAACACCCGGAATGTGGTTTACGCAAGCAGTCTATGTTGAATAGTTGCTTAATAAAGAATTTATAGCTATAATACAACCTCGTTGGGTAGCAAAGGATTATATGGCAAAAAAACAGAGGAGAAGTCTATGAAAACAAAAACAAGGAAAATGTTAAGCATGATTGTGTTATTTGTTCGTGCGGTAAAAAGAATGTTTTTCTTGTAAACAGAAGGTACGCTACTCCATGAGAAGATAGAAAAAATAAAAGAAACAAAAAGAGCAGAAGCGCAAGCAGCAGCAGACGCTGAAGCGCAACGAAAAGTAGAAGTATAACGAAGCATGCCAAATCTATCTATATTACCGATCTCGAATCCCTCGTCGGTGATAGGGATGCTAATGGCCTTCAACTGCGTGATCCAAATACTGGTCCAAGCTTTGAGCGCGGCACAACAAGTACAAAAGCGAGGAATTTATGAAATTATAAGAAATTTTGGTCCACTGCCGTGGTTGCGGCTGTGGGAAAAACAAGAGTTATGAAATTTTTTGGTGCATCTGTTACAAATGTTTATGTTGTTACTAATCCTTTCTGCCCTAGAAGTTCTAAGAACGCTTAGTTTTCTTATCAAGATTACTGAAAAAATCTTCTTCCTTCTATTAGGTTTGGTTTAAAATTACGTAGGCAAAAAATAAAAAAGATACCGAATTAATTAAACGTTATACTGAAATTATTTTAAAAACCAATAATATTGAGGTGATATAAGGTTATGGAGTGGATCTCAGAAAACAACCTTCTTTGCAAAGTAAATTTGAACGTGACTTTGGATATATTGCTTGATAGTTTTAGATATTTAATTTCTATGTGTGCTTCAAAACTTAGTGAACGTGATACTGAAAATGCTAGATTACTTTTGAAAATTGCGGTATTGGGACAGGAGAAAAATAAAATGATTGAACACAAAACACAATGGATTGCAGTTATTGTTGCTATATTAGCAGCAATAATAGCAATGATACGTGCTGTTACAATTAAGATAAATTAAAATGAGTTTAAGAAATCTATTAAAAAAACGTTCATTTTTTAATATGTCACATGATAGAAAAATGTTATGTAAATTCAATTTTTATATTCTAGAGGTATAAGATGAAATTTTAAGATCCATATGGTTTTAATGCTGTTTATGATGATCTTTATGAATGCGGTGGTGGTAAGATGATTACTGTTCAAGAACATGACAATATTGCTGATTTGTTACATAAGTTTTCTGTCAACGATCTCGATAGCGTGTTTGCTACACAAGGTTTATACTTTGACCATGAGTAAGTTTAACCTTTTCTTCCTTCCTATCTGCTTCATATGTCTTCTTTGTTACCTTTTGTCCATACTTCTTCACACATTTTCTGTTTAGCTTGTTCCAATTTATTTCTAGCTTCATCTCCCAAAGCATTATTAGTAGCAATACGATCAGCAACAACATTCTTTTGCTTTTTTAGATCCTCTAATGTTTTATATAATTGAGTC
>BNVZ01000058.1 GCA_025998475.1 Endomicrobiia bacterium
TCATTTTCCATCTGTCGATAAAAGTTATCTTTACCTTTGAAAAAATTATATCTTTTTTTATCGAAAAAAGATATCTTTTGTTTTATTCTTTTTTTGATAAATTTTAGAAGGTTTTTAAGAGATCCAAATAAAGAAAGCAGGAAATGAGTTGAGAAGCAGCACGTAAATAAGGAAATCGAAATTTTTAAAGATAGCAGAAACGAAAAAAGAAATAAATTATAGATTGATAGAAATGGCAAGAAAGAAAGCAGGGATAAAGGGATTGTAAATAGCGAATATACTGCTGAATCGATTGCAAACGAAGAAACAAAACTTATTGTAAAATTTTTGAAGTAATCGGGGGAGCCGAAACGGTCAAATCAAGAGGAAATAAAATGCAAAATAAACGTGTAAAAATTGGTAGAAATATTGTTTTGGCAAATGATAAGCCTTTTGTTGTTATAGCAGGACCTTGCGTTATTGAAAGCGAAAAGCATGCTTTAACACTAGCTGCGAATTTGAAGACAATAACGAATAAATTAAAAATTTCTTTTATTTTTAAGGCGTCTTATGATAAAGCTAATCGTTCCTCAGGCTGTTCGTACAGAGGTCCCGGCATAGAAGAAGGTCTTAAAGTTCTTGCTAAGATTAAAAAAGAGCTGAATTTGCCTGTTATTACTGACGTTCATACGGAAAGCCATGCTCCTAGCGCTGCAAAAATTGTAGATTTTTTACAAATACCTGCGTTTTTATCGCGACAGACAGATTTAATAAAAGCCTGCGCTCTAACCGGTAAACCGATTAATATCAAGAAAGGACAGTTTTTAGCTCCTGAAGATATGTTCAATGTTGTCAAGAAAGCGGAAAGCTTCGGTAGTAAAAACCTGTCTCTTACGGAAAGAGGAGCTTCTTTCGGGTACCATAATTTAGTTGTTGATTTTAGAGGATTGGAAATAATGAAACAAACTGGATATCCCGTTATTTTTGATGCGACGCACAGCGTTCAGCTACCCGGCGGACAGGGAACATGTAGTGGCGGGAACGTAGAATTTATTGCGCCTCTTTCAAAAGCAGCAGCAGCAGTAGGTGTAGCGGCATTATTTCTTGAAGTTCACGAAAATCCAGATAAAGCTCTTTCAGATGGCGCAAATAGTCTTAATTTAAGATATTTTGAACAACTACTTAAAGATATTAAAAATATAGACAGAGTGATTAAATGACAAAAAGTTTAAATAAACAACATCGTGTGCAAAAAAATCAAATGTCTCCGAAAAAAGTTGTCAAGGAGGTGTTAGTTGACAACAAATAAAGAACAACCGTTGGTGTTTAAAGCCCGACATACGAATGACATATTAAAATTGCAGCCATGGTCCTGATTTTTTTATTTGTTATCTTTTTTATAAAACATAGAGTTTCGAAACCTTACATGAGACAGAGGCCTCGTGAAGCTGCCCATGGCTTGATAATGATATAAAAGTGACGGTAAAATAATGAATACAAAAAAAACTATAACACAAAAAGCAAAGAATATTAAATTGTTGGCGTGCGATATTGATGGTGTTTTAACACGAGGAGAAATAATAGTGTTAAGTAACGGTGAAGAAATAAAGATATGGAGCGTTAAAGATGGGATGGGATATAACGAGCTCTTTAAGACATTTCCCAGAATTGAAACTGCGTGGATATCGGGAAGAAAATCCCTCCAAAACGAAAAGCGCGCAAAAACGCTGAAAATCGATTATCTTATGCAGGATTGTACAAACAAAAAAGAAGCTTTGAAAGAAATATTGGACAAAAGTGGTATTGATGTAGGTGAAGTTGCATACATTGGGGATGATGTAATAGATATTCCTGTTTTAAAAGCAGTGGGGTTTTCGGCATGCCCAATAGACGCTTGTAAGGATGTGAAAAAAACCGTCGATTATATTTCGTCTTTTAAAGGCGGTGAAGGCACTGTGAGAGAAGTAATAGAGATTGTTATGCAGTCAAAAGGTGAGTGGAAGAAAGCTTTGGACAGATATTAAAATTAGTTGAAGTTAGTTGACTATGTATGCTAGATTCTACAGGAGCGGTGGGTATTGTCTCATAAGAGATGGAAAGCTTAGCTATCTAGAATTAAGTTCGAAAATATTTCGTTAGCATTGTCATCGTATTATTAAAAAGGAAGTATAAGTGAATTTTTGGAAAAAATGTAGTATATACACATTGATAATATTGACTGCTTCTCTCTTTTTTGGTTGCAAGTCAGAAAAAACTGTTGTAGAAGAAACTCCTTCTGTGTCTGAACAGACTATTAAAAAAGTTTTTATGATTCAGACTGAAAAAGGAAAGATAAAATTTACGGTAGAATCTGAGTCAGTTATTATAAATGAAAGTGAAAATATCGCTGATTTAGAACGTCCGGTAGTCAAATTTTACGATGATAAAGGGAAGCTTGCTTTGAGTTTTGTTATGAAAAAGGCAAAAGTGAATATATTAACTTATGATATCAATGGCATAGGCGAGTGTACTATCGACAGTGTAAATAATGGGAATCTTAAAACTTCGGATTTATTCTACAATGCTAAAGAAAAATTGCTTTATGGCGATCATGATGTTACAATTATAAGATCAGGCGAAACAGTATATGGTAAAAGTTTTAAGTATGATGTCAAACTTGATAAAATGATTATTAAAGATCAGAGGACAGCAATTGAAAAAATTTAATTTTATGTTCGTTATTATGTTTACTGCTGTTTGTTATGCAGATGATATTGCAGATGATATTATTGTGGGAGAGACTGTTATAATCAGTGATGAAATGGAAATAAAAAAAACGGAGGAAGTTACAAATTACACGGGAAATTCAAAAGCAATTAATAATTGTAATGAGATTATTGCCGACAAAATGACTTACTACAAAAAAAAATCTGATCTTTTGGCAGAAGGTAAAGTTAAGTTGTCATTAAAAAATAAAAAAGGGGAACCTATTGAAGCTTCCGGAAATCTTGCAAAATATAACACAGCTAGCCAAACCGGAGAAATATATGGAGACAGTGCCTTAATCAGATATTTTATCGAAGGCTCTACCGTTCCCTATACTTTGCATGCGAAGAAAATTAATATTGATAGAAAGAATCAAACTTTAAGAGCTTATGATGACGTTGAAGTTATAACTTCATCTGGGACAATTCATTCTGACAACGGCGTTTTTGATAAAAACAATACTAGCATAGTTTTTAAAAAAGATAAAAAAAGACCGACCGTTAATGTTAATCACGATGGAGGAAAGGGACGTTATGAAGCAGATGAGATGATCTTTTATAATAAAGACAATAGAATAGTCATGAAGGGCTCGATTATAGGTAAAATTAAGATGGAAAAAGATATAAAATGATACTAAGAACCGAAAAATTATTCAAGAAGTATTATCAAAATAGAATGGTTGTCAACGGTATAAGCATTAGTGTTAGACAGGGCGAAATTGTCGGGTTACTCGGTCCTAACGGCGCGGGTAAAACGACAACTTTTTATATGACGGTTGGTCTTCTTAAACCTTATGGTGGCAGTGTTTATCTTGACGATATGGAAATAACCGATTGGGCTATGTACAAAAGATCAAGAGCTGGAGTAGGGTATCTGTCGCAGGAGCCATCGATATTTAGAGGTCTTAATGTTGAAGATAATCTTATGGCTATAGCTCAAATGCTTCCCATTTCAAAAAGCGAGCAAAAGAAAAAAGTGGATAATTTGCTTTCGGATTTTGGTCTTACAAAATTATGTGGACAAAAAAGCGTTACCTTATCTGGTGGAGAAAAAAGAAGACTTGAAATTGCAAGAGCTTTGATAACTGATCCTAAATTTATGCTTTTAGACGAGCCTTTTGTGGGCATTGATCCTATAACCGTTGGCGATATACAGAGGATAATTAGAAAGTTAAAAGAAAGAGGTTTAGGGATTCTGATAACGGACCATAATGTCAGAGAAACTCTCGAGATTATTGATAGGGCTTATGTAATTTACGAAGGTAAAATTTTGCTTGGGGGATGTGCGACAGAACTGCTTGAAGATCCTAAAGCGAAAAAATTATACCTTGGTGACAATTTTAGAATGTAAGAAGTAGAATAGTTGCAGGGTTGGCTTTAAGTGAGGCATTAGACGTTGACAAGAAGGAGGTGAAATGTATATTAACATTACGACCAGGCATCTGAGGCTTACTGATGCTATTGATTCTTATGTGCGTAACAAAATTACAAAATATGGTAAGTTTCATAATGGCGATGACGTTTGGGTTCATGTGATTTTGTCGATTGAAAAAAACAGACAGATAACAGAAATCATTTTCAATATGGGAAAACTTTCCTTTATATCAAAAGAGGAGTCTGTAGATTTATATGCTTCAATAGATTTGGCTACAGACAAACTTGCCAAACAACTTAAAAAACAAAAATATATTTCAAAAATTCACAGAAAGGACAATTTAAAAGTTTTAAAAGAGAAGAAACATAATATCGAGGAAGTTTTTTCTTATGATGCCATGGAAGATTCAAGGACAAAAATTTCTGAGATAAAACGGTTTGATTTAAGACCTGTAGGCGTAGAAGATGCTATTAGAGAAATGGATGATCTTGGGTATAGAGTTTATATGTTCAAAGACGAATTGAGCAATAAAATAAGCGTTCTTTACCGCAATGATAGCGGATCAATAGTGCTTCTGGAACATAATGAAATGTAAATACTAGAGGAAAAAGAAATGAATATAATGGATATTTTTTTGAACCAAAGCACAATTGTCGTAGATTTGAAATCAACAGACAAGAAATCGATAATTATTGAATTGATAGATGTTTTAAAGAATGCAAAAAAATTGGAGAAGTCTGATGAGGTTATTAATGCTGTTTTGGAAAGAGAAAAACTTGGATCTACGGGAATTGGACAAGGAGTTGCAATCCCTCACGGGAAAACTGATGTTCTTGATAAACAGATGGGTGTGCTTGGGATTTCGCGTAATGGTGTAGAATTTAATTCTCTTGATGGGGAACTTGTTCATATAATTTTTGTTTTAGTTGGTCCCGCAGAAGTAGCAGAACAGCATTTAAAAGCATTGTCAAGAATTTCAAAATTGTTTAGAAATAAATTTTTGAGAGAAGGTATAATAAAAGCCAAAACGGCGGAAGAAGTTGCTGAAATTATCGAGAAAGATGATGCTTGTTAATGCTTATGGATATAATCATGCTTCTTAAGGAAAAAGGTGATGATCTTAAGCTTGAACTTCTGACAGGATGCTTCTATCTTGGGGGAATTATTACTGTTTCAAACATTAGACCTCTTAATAACTAACATATAAAAGTACAATAGAAGTACTATGAAACAGAAAAAGAAAGCATGTGGGTCGGGTGGAATGGGTTTAGTATTAATGGGAGTAAAGAAAGCATTTGATAAAACAAAGGATAGTCTGGAGTAAGAAAAGATAGTGGGAGGGGGACAAAAAGGTTCAAAAATAGTACAGATAGATACAAGAACCGTAAAAGACCCTTTGGATTGCGATTTAACTCAGGGTTCAGGTATTTGTATTCTTGAATTTAACACTTAGTTGTGCAAGAGGTCTATTCATAATAGGCCATGCCTTGCTTTTGCCGGATTTTTTGAGCATTTTTCATATGGATAAATTATAGGTTATTAGGGGGCAGTTGAACATTCGTATTTGAAACGTTTGAATTATAATATGCAGATAGAAGTGCTAGCTAAGATTTTTTCTAATGAAAAGACAGTAAGCTGTATTTTAACAATGTGTAAAAACTGATTATTTAGGTTTGAAAGTTCCTGGAGTTGCAATCCCGATAAGACACAAGAGAAGTTCTGCCGTTCTTGTTAAATCAAAGACTAAAAAATAAAGGGCATTTTACGTCAAAGGGCTTAGGCAAAAAATTGCAAGAAGAGTTTAGCAAGAAGAAGTGATCCATGACTAAATTATATATAATTTCAGGTATGTCAGGCGCCGGAAAGAGTCAGGCTCTCAAAATTTTTGAAGATTTTGGAGTTGTTTGTGTTGATAATATGCCCGTTCAAATGTTTTCTAGTTTTGTTGACATATGTCTTAAAAATCAAAATAAATATAAAAATGTCGCAATAAGTATTGATTCCCGAGCAGGAGAAGCTATAACATCTTTTAAGAATCTGCTTGCAATTTTAATAAAGAAAAAAATTGATTATAAAATTATTTTTTTTAATGCTTCGGATTCAGTCTTGTTAAGACGCTATTCAGAAACGCGTAGGCTCCATCCTCTAGGAAAGTCAGTATCTAACGGAATAAAGCTTGAAAGGAAAATTGTCAATAATATTTTTACTGTTGCAGATGAAGTCGTAGATACTTCAGTGCTTACAATAGGGGAATTGAAAAAAACAATTTCGATGCTTGCAGGTATCGAGCAATCAGAAAAACAGTGGTTGAATATTTCGGTTATTTCTTTTGGATATAAATATGGATTGCCCAACGATGCCGATATAGTTTACGACGTGCGCTTTATAACAAACCCTAATTATATTCATCAATTAAAATTTAAAACAGGTAAAGATAAAGCTGTTAAAAAATACGTAAAAAAACAAGAAGAATTCAAGGATTTTTTTAATATATTTTCTAAACTTATAGATACGACTTTGCCATGGTATATTAAAGAAGGCAAGAGTTATCTGACTATCGCGATAGGATGTACCGGAGGTAGACACAGATCAGTTTTTACGGCTGAAAAACTCGCAGATTTTTTAAAGGATAAAAAATATAAAGTTAAACTTAATCACAGAGATATTTTACAGGGGAGATAAATTATAGTCAAATCGCTTTAAGTTCACCATATTGTAGTTTTAAAAACTAGAGGGTGTGAAAAGATCTTTTGTTTTGTTACGCCGCAGCTTGAAGCAATTTGATTGTATCATATCTAATAGAGAAGATGAAAGAAAAGATTAAACCTCCCGCACAACTTGAGTATTAAATTTTAGAATTACAAATACCTGAACCCTGAGTTAAATCGCAGTCCAAAGGGTCTTTTACGGTTCTTGTATCTATCTGTACTATTTTTGAACCTTTTTGCCCCCTCCCACTATCTTTTCTTACTCCAGACTATCCTTTGTTTTATCAAATGCTTTCTTTACTCCCATTAATACTAAACCCATTCCACCCGACCCGCCTGCCTTCTTTTTCTGTTTCATAGTACTTCTATTGTACTTTTATATGTTAATTATTAAGAGGTCTAATGTTTCACAAACAGTACAGAGATGATTCAAGAGTCTAATTGCCAATATAAAGGCGAAACTAAAGTATTTGGGTAATTTTAATACTACAAGCCTAAGAGCAATTTGTTAGAATATATTTACTTTGT
>BNVZ01000059.1 GCA_025998475.1 Endomicrobiia bacterium
AATTTGTTTTCTCTGGGCACACTTGAAAATATTAAACTAGGCGATATATCAAAATTAGATAGGAATAGTGCTACTTCACGTGATGGTGCTGCTAGCGCTGGTGTTAATGACACTAGTAAAATGAATAACGGAGCCAATTTGGGGCAGTCGTTAGGAATCTTGAACCTATGTTTTCAAACAAAATTAGAATTACCACCATTGGATTATTTGTCACACTTACTTCCTTTATTTCCTACTAAACTCAAAATATTAGATTTTGATTTTTCATTGTCGGGCTCATCAAAGAACTCGTCAAAATCAGACATTGTAGCCATATCAGATTCAATAAATATACCGTTGGTGCATAAAAGTCTCTTCTCGTGGATAAGCGGGTTTTACAAACAAAACATCCCTATACAGTCAAAAACAACCTCTTTAACAACGAGTAGGGGTAACTTTGCTAAAATTGATTCGCAAGTTAAACAGGGAAATTCAATAAGTTCATATTTCTTGAAACTCATAGCATCGCAAAAAAGAGTATTCACAGAATCAAGAAATAGATGGTCAAGTTCAAAAAATTCACCTACATCAATCCACTCTAAAAGATTGTCGAAACCAAGTATTAAACGCCATCCGATGACTCCAAAATTGGCACATCACATATCTTCAATTGATAGATTTTATGAATTTCGTAATGTTAACATATTTCACCCTTTAATACATGATTTCTGCGGCCTCAACTTATTTTCAAACTATGATGGTGCTAGTGGGGTTAGTTCATCAGTTTTAGCAAACAATATTCAAACCCAGAACATGCAAATAGATATTTTTCCTCGCAATTGTCACAACGTTAGATTAGAAAATACGCCTTCAGACGCTAATCTTCAAAATCGTTTACATCAATTGGCCAGTATTTATGATGTAGTCTTCTCACTTCCTCGCTACCCGACGATACAAAGTCTTATACGAGATATGTCCACCTTCTCAATTCCTTTAAGCTTATCTTCAAGCCCAACAAATTCAACAAATTTAGTTCTATCGAGTTCGTCAAATGGATTGTTAAACTCTAACACAATTCAATGGAACGAAGGAATACAAATAGGTTTAATAGGTTTTCAACCAGTATATGTCTCTGCTAACGGGACATTATTAAATACTCCAAGCTTCATGCCAAGGATAATAGGTGCTCCAGCGGATCAGGTAAACCAGATAAGTCTAGGAACTTTATTTTTACCGTGTTCACCGAATATCTCACTAATAACACTAAATCCATTTTCACTTGGCTTGCCAAGATCCGTAATTGAACATGAAACCTTAGAAAGACATTGTTTGGTGATGACTTCTAATGTTAATTCCAATGCGGAATATAAGAAAATCAAAAACGCTCAAAAATATCTTATTTGGCTAGTCAGTAGGCGAAATACTCGAAAAGGAAGTGAAGATACCTTTAAAAAAGCGCGTGAATATTGTACAAATAATCAAGTTGGAATACCTTTAGATCAAAGATCATCTAAATATGACATACTGCTTCATCGCATTGCGGCTGCAAAAGATAAAGCTGGTAATATATGGGTATTCGGAATACAAACTTACCGTAATAAATCTTATTACACATTGGAGAGAGGTAATTTTAATCCAGATCCAGAAAGACGATGTCTTTATATTCTTAAGGCTGGAGAGTATTTCGTGGAGCCTCATATATGGTACAAAGAAATTGGGACTAATAAGACAAAAGAATATCATGTCCCATGGATTTTGAATGTCAAGGGTCGTACAGGGATGTTTCAGCATCAGGGTTCGGGGCCATGGCACTCGGGAGGGTGCGGATTATTTCTATATAAAGAGGAAGCGGAAGAAATTTATGATGGAATGGTTAAATCTAAGAAAGGAAGTAAAACAACAATTAGAGTTACTAATTCAGACCAAGTTAATGAAGTACTTAAAGCGGAACTCGATGCACATTCACATGACCCAGTAGCACAAGGAAAATCAGAACAAAAGGGTGGTGGATGTGGTAGTTGGGAGGAAGACATTTTTGATGAGACTCCTTTAGCCTATGATTCAGATATAATGTCAAACATCATTTTAGATCCAGAATCTCTAAATCCAAACGCTATTTTATGTATTGATAATCTAGAGACGACGTCGGAACATAATACAAATGAAAGTGTTGATAAAACTGACGCTGTCGAAGTGGTTCCAATCCCAGATGATAATTCACTTCAAATGTCTACTAATACTTCAAGCTTTACGTTATCAGAAGTGACTACTAGAGCAGATTTTGATGAGGATTCTAATAAAACTACTCAACAAAACAAAACCAATGTCGATGGCGAACTTAATGTTGAGGTGTTTGTTGATCAAGCCCAAGATGATAATTCTTCAAGCAGCTCAGATAATCCTTTACACATAACTCCTACAATTATAAGCGATAAGAATAATACTGGCGACTCAACAAAAACAAAAACAAAAACAAAAGGTAAAACAAAGAAAAAAAAGAAAACAAAAACAGACAAAGAAACATCCACTGATATAAACTATGATAACTCTCTCTATGATGGATCAACCAATTATCAGCCTAATAACATAATTAAAAAGTGCTGGGCACTTGAGCAATTTTTTCTTGAGCACGAAGTTGAAAAACCTGTTGTAACTAAAGTTAATCTAAGTTTATATAATAATCCATCAAATTCTTCAAGTGACTCTTCACTACTGACTTACCCAACTGAATCAAAGGCTTCAGGTAATCCTTCTTCAGTACCATCCCCCTCAACCCAAGGCAGTAAAGAAGTAACTGATAGTTACTTGTCTAACATCAAGACAATGATAATAATATAGTCGGTAGGCAAGTTCAAAAACAAAATGTTATCGCCCCAATAAATGTAGAAAATGATGATATTACTCCATGTAATGAAGAAAATAAGTACATATATAACCCAGACAAATACAAAGACAGTAAGGATGAGGATAGTTTTCCAAGTACTTCTAGTGAGCTATCGGTTACATCTACTTCAAACCAAGATGCTAAAGTAGAGGATATAATCAGTGACCATGTAATTATAGAACCAAGTCTATCGGGTGGTGATGACAAAACTACAGAAAATCAAGATAAACACCATGATATAGATAAATCAAACAGTATAATTAAATCATTAGCAGTAAGTGACACACCTGATAACAACAACCATGATGAAGTTACACCAAATGTTTATAAGATAACCAGCATTGACTTTAAAGATGATATACAAAGAAAATCTGATGCTGATCAAGTTTCCAATATTAAGGCTTCAACCCCTTTAAGCAACTCCACAGCACATGCTTTTTCAAATGATAATAAACTAATCAATAATGATAAATGTAATCTAAAAGATGAATCAAATCCAGTCTGGGGTGATAGTCAAACCGATGATGTTGAAGTTGACCAAAGTTCAGATATTAATCGTCTAAATAAACAAAATGATGATAGGTTAAATGTAAATAAAGAACCCACTCCAGCTAGAGGTGATGCTAAAGTTGACGATGTCGGAGATGATTTTAATAAAGATGAGAAATTATTACAGAATCCATCTGACTCACAAATATCGTCTGTTGCAGTAGAAAATTATGAATCAGACGTATCAAGCCAACTATTTGATAAAATAAAAGTTGATGATGTTGAAGTTGTTCAAAATTCACATATCGAAGATTCAAACATAGAAAATGACTCCAAAACGTCGCCTTACCCAACTGAAAATGATACAACAGATTATGATAGTTTTGCTCCATATAACATGAAGCCAGAAGCAGAAGTAGAAGATGATAAAACTGATAATAAAATTGTTGTTATAGAAGCTTAAATATTAATGACTCCAAACAATAAACATTACAAAATTACTACTCCAAGCAAAATGATGGACAAATAATTATTAGGAAGTGTATGACATTATTCTAGGTTATGAAGATTTCTAAAGAATGGAAGTATAAGCCAGAATTGTACTATATCCAAGTTACATATCATTAATCATATTATCCTTTATAAAATCATTCCTTAATTTTCGACAAAACTATTTCATTGCAAATATTGGTTAAAACGAATTTATGCTGTTGGATTAGTTACCAATTAAACAATAATAACATGTTATCTACGACTTTTTTGCTATACAATTATATTATTGATAGGTTAATTAAATACGGTGGAAGCACATTAACTTAATCTGCCAACGAATACATGTCTTGATTTCAAATATTGAAAAACAATCAGTTTTAAAACTGTTCTAGATTGAAAGATATATATAGTCTGGATGTAATATTGTAGGATAAGTTAAAACGTCTTGGGGTGTTAATATATGCTAGTATTGATTTTTATAAGTGACTTAAAAGTATTTTTGGATAAAGACGAATAAATCATTATTGAACTATTGTAAAGATTAATATCCAAACAAAATTTTTTTTGTTGTCGCTATAGGGTTGTTTAAAAGTCGGAAAAACTGAAATTGACTTTAAAAAAATTATAAATAGAGGAGACTTTATGTAGAACTAAATTAATTAATAATATATAAAAACTGACTAGCATATTTCAGAATATTGGTTATAAGTATAATATCTGTATCGGAACTTAAAATTTAAGTAATATATATTATTTATGTTTCTAAAAACAATATATGGTTTGCATATATAGCAAAATTACTTCGCGCTTTTAAGTTTTTTATGATATACAATTCTTTGATAATATTTGCCTTTGAGTAGTCGTCCTGCCATATCTTTTAAATCTTGTTTGGACACTGTTTTACAAACGAAAGGAAATTTTTCAGATTCACTCAATGGGGCTTTGTTCCATACAGCAGAACAAGCATAGCGCTTGCAGACTGCCATACTATCATAACTATATTCACCGTATAATTCCACTGTAGCATTCTTTGCCTTTAAAAGAACATCTGTATCAATATTTCCTTGCGCAATGCTTTGCATATGTTTAAAAGCCTTAGATATATATTTATTAGGTTTTGCAAAATCGTACCAATTATTCCATATGGTTATGCAAAGCTCATCAAAAAACGGATTGATATAACACTCACAACCATTATCATTCACAGAATGATCATCATCGCTAGTATTATTATCACTATCACTAGTATTATTAAGAATAGCATAGATGTACTGTTCAAATACCTTTAAAGTAGCCTTCATTTTTGGAGAATATTTTTGATCTATAATCCAATGCATATCAACATGTGTACAGTTTTTGTCGTCCTCCTCATAGAATTCCACTTTTGAAGGTGTAGGACGTGTAAATCTTTGATTAGTAAGTGGTGCTGACCTAGGAATAGAAGCAATGTACTTTTTAACATATATTTTAAACGTTTCTGTGTCAATGTTTCCAGCAAAAACAAAAGTAAAATCAGCTGGATTAAAACATTTCTTTAAAAAATTAAGTGCACGTTCAGGGGTTATCTTAGGATAATCAGTTACTTCGAAATATTTTTTATAATCACAAAGATGTGAGTCTTGAAAAGGGTCTGAATTAAAGCGCGATTGATTAGGTGATCCATCGAAATTAAAATGAGGATTATTACTACAAAGAAAATCCACATGCGTAGTATTACGATATCCATCTCTATGAGACTTAATGTAATCGTTAACTTTATCAGATTCAATTTCCTGGCAAGTAAACCTAAGGTAAATAAGCTCAAATAGTGGCTCAGGATCTTTGTACGACCAAGTTTCACCTTCGATAGATCGTTCAAAGGCTTCAATATGTATATTAAAGTCATCAAATATTTTTTTTTTAAGCTTACAGTCATTTAACTTATCAAAATACGGTCCCACACGAGATTGACGAAGAATTTTTGAAGCAAATCTTGCAGAGGGGATATCGTCCTTATTAGTAACAGCCATTGTCCCGCCTTTGGCAAGGGCGGCTAAAGCAAAAGTATCAATTGAGGGGTATTTACATTGCATATTCTTTAATATAACTCTTGCGCCGTTACTAAGCTCTAATATTATAGCTCCTGTCTCCTTGTCTATTGATTCTTTTACAATAGTTCCGGGCTTTGGCGCTTTGCTTAAATGTTTTTTGTCAGTAACCTCGGGTGTTTGGGTCTGAGACAAATCTGATGATTTATCAACATTAGGGGTAGTTTTAATTTTTTTTTCATATGGTGTAGGGTTGTCTTTTTCCAATGCCTGCACAAATGCAATAAAGTAAAATACAAAAAATATCCCAAGTATGGTTTTTAGTTTCATAATTTTCTCACCTCTATGCCATTTAATTTATTACGTTATTATAACATAAAACATAGATTTATTTGTATATGTAGAGAGTTATAACATATTTTTACATTTAGCAAATCATAAATCAAAAAGCTATTTATGGTTCCTAAAAAAACTTTTTGATAAAAAGTCTTATACCTTCCCATATGATTTCATAAACCTCTTTTTTTACAGCTGTGTTGTGGTATTTTCTTTCAAGAGTAACCGCCAAAATAACATTGTCCTTAAAGTTATATATCTAAAATATTTCAGTCTTTGTAACTTTGTTTTTATCACAGTAACAAAAAGTTATGGGATATATATGTATAATTATTAGTATTATTTTTACAGTTTTAGACTCCAAAGTCTCGATACGCCTTCAAAATCTTTGCTCTCTTTTGCCTACCACCACAAGAAGCTTAATTTATCAAGTGTTTACTACCATTATGTCCATAATTGTTTGCTGATCTTCTGGAGTGTAAATTGTTATAGTACAGCAATTATTATTATTATATATGCTATTAGCTTTTTGGGCAGTCATTATTACTTACCCTTGTTTTGTGTGAATCATAGTTGAACTATGATTAAGACTTATATTATCCTAAAATTTAATTATTTTGGACTAACCACCATCTTAGCTGAAATATGGGTTAAGAACTTATAATTTCCTAAAGCTATTTGCTTTGAGGCAACCACTGTCTTAATAAGAAACGTCAAAACATGTTTTTGTCTTATCTTTATTCTGTCTACTAGCTTGAAGCACACAAGCTCTAAAACACTAATGAATGTGTCATAAATGGCTTTGGAAAATAGTGTAAGCACTCTCTTAATATCCTTAGTTTTAGGGTTCGTTAAAGCTTTAGCAACTATAAGTCAACAATAGAAAAATGTTTAGTGGCTATGCCTGCAACATATAAAAAAACTTCTAAGCTTGTATTGTTTTTATAGCCTATCAGAATCAATATTAGTCATTGATGCGTCTTGGTTATACTTATATCTCTTGCCATCTATTAGTTACCTTATAAGGGACTTCTAGCTTTCAAGTTAGAAAGCTTGGTTTCATAATTTTGCAGCAATGGCAGGTAAATATATAT
>BNVZ01000060.1 GCA_025998475.1 Endomicrobiia bacterium
AGCAGTAATGCAACAGGCAAATGTATAGGAGGAGGACTGTTTGCAAAATATGACTTGTACAAGGATGAGTCTATTGGACAAAAGACATATTTAGAGCTAGTACTTAGAGCTGGACAGATAACAAATGGTTTTGAAGGAACAATAAACAACGCAGAAGTGAAATACAAAGACTCAAAGAGTATTTATGAAGGATTTGAGTTTGGAATAGGAAATAAGCATAAAATAAGCAAGGATATAGGACTAGAAGAGAATTTAAGATATATGCTTACATGTGGAAACAAAAAAGATCAAGAATTAATCAAGAATAGAACAATAGAGTTTGACAATGTAATGTCTAACAAGCTAAGAATAGGAGTAAAAGGAACATATACAGGCATAGAGATACTAAAGCCGTACTTAAGGCTTTGCTGCGAACAAGAATTTGATGGAAAAGTAACAGCAGCAATACAAGATGGAGCAGACAAGCTCAGCGGTATATCAAGCTCAAACGCCAAAGGCCCGACATTGATAGCAGAACTAGGAGCAAGCGCAAAAGTATGGAAGTTGGATGTAGACTTAAGTGGACAAGGCTATATGGGCAAAAGAAACGGTTTTGCAGGGGCATTGAAGATTAAATACACATTTTAGTTTGACTTATCTTTTGAATTTTTGCTTAAAGCCCTTGCTCATTTGCCCTCAAAAGCAAACTTCGCTTAAAGGTTTGCTTAGCAAAAAGTTCAAAATTACTTGCGTCCTTTGAGTTTGAATTTAGACAAGGTCACAGCGACATCGCGTACGGTTTGGTTTTACGTACGCAAGTCGCTGTGACCTTGTCTAAATTCAAAATACTTTGCACTCGGGTGAGGTTGCTGCAAAGATACTTGCGTTCCCGTCCCTTCTTTAGTGTAGGTTAAGTTGCTTTTTTGAGTTTGCTTTGTAAGACCCTTGCTCATTTGCCCTCAAAAACAAACTTCGCTTAAAGGTTTGCTTAGCAAAAAGTTCAAAATTACTTGCGTCCTTTGAGTTTGAATTTATACTTCGTTACACAGCGACTTGCGTACGTAAAACCCGCCACATCATTCAAAATACTTTACACTCGGGCTGGCTTGCATTTTTTGAGTAAGGGAAGAGTAATTTGATGAAAAAGCAAGGGAATAAATAAGAAATGATAAGATAATAACCCGAAAAAATGATATGTTTGCATTTAAATGCGATTTATGTAGGAAGTCTAATGTATAAATAAATGACTTTATACACATGATAGATTGACAGTCTTAATATAGAAAACGAGAACCCAAATGGAAACAGAAGTAATAAACGGCTTGCTAACTTTAAAGTTCAATATAATACAAACAGTCGCCTTAGGCATTATTATGTATTATTTTGGAGTTTTTATCAGAAGTAAGGTTCATTTCTTTGTAAGATTGTCGATACCTGCATCTGCGATCGGAGGTCTAACGGTTGCAGCGTTAACAGCTTTTTTGCAATCTCAACATATCTTAACTTTACATTTTGACACGGTTTCACAAAATCTGTTAATGGTTATGTTCTTTTGCACAGTTGGTATGAACGCTAGCTATAAACTATTTAGGAGTGGCAGTTTATCGATAATTGCCTTTTGGGGAGTTTGTATTGTGGCAGCTATTTTCCAAAATGTTGTAGGCATTTTGGTCGCTAAATTTTTTGGGATGAATCATCTTATGGGAATTATTGGCGGTTCTATTTCAATGATTGGAGGATTAGGTAATGCCGGAACTTTTGGGGTTTTATTTGAAAATACCTTTGGCGTTGATGGGGCAGTAGTTGCGGGTATTACATGCGCCACATTTGGCATGATTGCCGGTTCGGCGTTAGGCGGACCTCTGTCAGAATGGATTATTAAAAAACATAAAATAACTACTCCTCATGCTGAGCTTATCAGTCAGTCTGAAAATAATACCGGTGACAAGTCTTCTGAATATGAAGAAGTTGGCACTTTTGCCCAGGAAGAGGGTTTTATTCCCTCTTATTCTGAAGAAAAGGTCGAGGATGTTATTAGTGGCCCCCATTTGATGAAAAATCTTTCTTGGGTTTTAGTCGCCATGGGATTTGGGTCTGTGCTTAGTTTTTATTTTAATAAAGCAGGAATTATTTTACCTATTTACTTGGCTACAATGATTATTGCTGTTTTAATTCGTAACGTAGGTGATGTTTCTAAGTTGTTTGAGATAGATACAAAAGCTGTGGGAATGATATCTGACATATCCCTTGCTATTTTTGTTACTATGGTTATAAGTGCTTTGAATTTGAAAGAGTTAACCAATTTGGCCTTGCCTCTTTTGTTGATGTTGGTAATTCAGATGATAGCGGTAGTTCTTATGGCATATTTTCTTGTCTTTAAGTTGCTGGGTAAAGATTATGAATCTACTGTTATGGCTGCCGGTTTTGTTGGATTTGGTTTGGGCGCCACACCAAACGCTTTGGCGAATATGCACGCCATATCTGCAAAGCATGGCGCGCCGGTAAAAGCTTTTTTTATAGTTCCTATAGTGAGCGCTTTTTTAATAGATTTTACCAATGCGATAATTATCTTGTTTTTTTGCAAAGTATGCCTAAGATAGATAGGCTTTCTGTATAAATATTTATTGCTGTTAGTCTCCCCTCACTCTTTGGAGATTGTTCTTGTTTTGGTGTTAAAAACATAAAAAATCCTTATTTATCAATATAAAATTGTAAGAATGTATCAAAATACAAAAAATTAGGGAATATCATATGGAAACATCAGAGAATTTTTAATACCATAACCAAAAATTTGAAGATAGCAATGCAGTACTTTTAGAGAAAGGGGGGATAAAGTAAAGGTATGTTGTAGTAAGTAAAAAAGGGATGGCAGGCATAAACCCGACGCGAGATATGTATTAGACCTTTTCTAAAGTATTTGCAAATAGAGTAGAATAGAATAACCATGAAAACAAGCTGGCGCAAATGTTTTGCAGAGGTTTGAAATATTACTTGTAAAGGTACGGAAAATTATTATCTTCAAGGAAAGAGTCAGGAGGTAACTATGGTGACTATTACGTATAAGAAAGCAGGCGTAAATATTGATGCAGGTAACGAGCTCGTCAAAAGGCTTAAGAAAAAGTTGCCTAAAATAGGAGGTTTTGGGGGATTGTTTCCGGTAGATGGAACAAAATATAATCTTGTCAGTTCTACAGATGGTGTAGGTACAAAACTTAAAATAGCTTTTCTTGCAAATAAACATGATACTGTCGGCATAGATCTTGTAGCTATGAATGTAAACGACTTAATATGTGTTGGTGCAAAACCGTTATTCTTTTTGGATTATTTTGCCTGCGGTAAACTTGATGTAGGCCATGCGGAACAGGTTATTGAAGGTATAGCTAAAGGATGCGAATTGTCCGGCTCTCAACTTATCGGTGGCGAAACTGCCGAAATGCCGGGATTTTATAAAGATGGAGAATATGATTTGGCGGGTTTTTCTGTTGGGATAATTGAAAAGGGCAAAGAAATTAACGGAAGTAAAATAAAACCGGGTGATGTAGTAATAGGATTACCGTCAAGCGGGCCCCATTCAAACGGTTATTCCCTAATAAGAAAGGTTTTTTCAGACGTGGAACTTAAAAAATATTCAAAACAGCTTCTTGCTCCTACAAAAATTTATGTTAAAGAAGTTCTTGCGGCCATTACTAAATTTAATTCAAAAAAACAAAATATAGCAGGTATTGCTCATATTACAGGCGGAAGTTTTTACGATAAAATAGAAAGGATTTTGCCTGATAATGTTAGGGTTGTTATTGAAAAGAGCTCGTGGAAAGTTCCTGAAATTTTTAAATTTGTTCAAGAAAAAGGAAGCGTTCCCAAAGAAGATATTTACAGAACTCTTAACATGGGAATCGGCATGGTTTTGATTGTTAGCCCTGATGCCGCTTTGCAGATAAAGAAATTTTTTAAAGGCGCAAAGGCGATAGGGTATGTTAAGAAAGGCGAAAAAGGCGTAGAGCTGATATGATAAAAGTAGTTAATCTTATTGTTTTGCATAAACATAAAAACAGTAAGTTTTTGTACTATGTAAAAAGTTTGATAATGTATTGTGCCCCAAAGTTTATATGTAAAATACAATTGGGAGAAATTTTATCGCGTTTATTGGAATATGATTCTAAAAGTATATATGATAGGGTAAATTATTACAACAGACTTGAGCATTTTGCAATTAGCCATGACATGGTTTTGCCTTTAGGTTTTAAATTTAAAAAAAAGGTGATATTGTTCCAAAAGCAAAGCGTGCTTTTATATCATTGTCAATGTTTACGTATAATAAAATATGGGGGGAGTGCTTATTTTTTTGACACTTATCGATATGTAAGGTATTTTGCGGATAGCTTTAAGATGGCTTTTCGTTTCGGTGACGTAACAGATGTGACTATTGCGGCAATAGTAAAGAGTCGTCCGGTAAGCGAGGATAATGCAAATTCGGTAGTTTTGAATTTAGACAAATCGCATCATTTTGTATTTCTTAAAGATAAAAAATCGTTTGAGTCTAAAAAGAACAAACTCATCGGGCGCGGTGGTGTATACCAGCCTCATAGAATTGAATTTTTTAAAAAATATTTTAATCATCCTCTATGCGATTTGGGAGCGCTAAATTATGACAAAGATTTCCCTCAATGGAAAATGGAAAAATTTCAATTGATTATCACTTAAATTATAAATTTATCCTTTGTCTTGAAGGCAATGATGTCGCAAGTAATTTGAAGTGGGTAATGTCGTCGAATTCTTTAGCTGTAATGCCTAGACCTAAATACGAAACTTGGTTTATGGAGGGCAGGCTTATGCCAAATTATCATTATGTTGAAATCAAGTCTGATTATTCAAATCTCGAAGAACAGTTAAATTATTATATTAAACATACCGATAAAGCTTTGAAAATTATAGAAAACGCGCATAGGTGGATAGAACAATTCAACGATAGAAAGAAAGAAGATTTAATTTCAGTTTTGACAGTGCAAAAATATTTTACAAAAACAGGACAAATGGATTTAGAATGGAAATAAATATGCTTATGAAAAGAATTGCGATTTTAGTTTCCGGTGGTGGTTCGAATATGCAGTCCATAATAGATTCCACAAATAGCGGAATTTTAAAGGGGTTTGCTAGTGTCGTTTTGGTTATTTCAAATAATCCTAACGCTTATGCTATCAAAAGAGCGAAAAACGAAAATATCAAATCCATATGCATAGAAAGAAAGAATTTTGAAGAAGAAAAATCTTTTAATGACTCAATATTGAAAGAATTAAAAAATGCAAGAGCTGATATTGTTTGTTTAGCAGGATATATTAGAATGATTGGGCATGATATAATAAAAACTTATCGTGGTAGAATGCTAAATATTCATCCTGCTCTTTTGCCTAAGTTTGGCGGAAAAGGAATGTATGGACATTATGTTCACGAAGCTGTCATAAAAGCCAAAGAGACAAAGTCTGGAGCGACAGTGCATTTTGTAGAAGAAGAATATGATGCTGGAAAAATAATTATACAGCAGGAAGTTGAAGTTTTTGAAAATGATCTTCCAGAAGATGTTGCTAAAAAGGTGTTGTGTATTGAACATGAAATATATCCTAAAGCAATAAAGAAAGTTATAGAAGAACAAGTCGTGTCGTGCTCGTGAAAGCGGGTATCCATGTGTAATACAAAAGATGAGAGGTTAAAAAAATGATAACACGTTACACAAAACCTGAAATGGCTGCAATTTGGTCAGACGAAAACAGATTCCGAAAAATGCTTGAAGTTGAAATTTTTGCTGCTGAGGTTATGTCAAAACTTGGAACCGTTCCCAAGGAATCAGTAGAAACAATAAAGAAGAAAGCTAAAATTAATGTTGATAGAATTAACGAGATAGAGCTTACCGTAAAACACGACGTTATATCTTTTTTAACTGCTGTTGTCGAAACTACCGGTCCAGATGGAAGATTTTTGCATTTAGGTATGACTTCTTCCGATGTTTTGGATACTGCTACAGGGGCTCAAGCTAGACAATCAACAAAACTTCTTATAGATGAAACGAAAAAATTGTTAGTTATAACAGCCAAGCTCGCAAAAAAGTATAAGATGACTCCCATTATGGGGAGAACGCATGGTATTCACGGTGAACCTATGACATTTGGTTTGAAGGTGGCGTCTTGGTATTGTGAAATTATTAGATCTTTAGACAGACTTAATTTTGCAATGGAAACAGTAAGCTACGGAAAAATATCAGGAGCCGTGGGAACAATGGCTCATTTGGACCCAAGAGTTGAAAAATACGTATGCCAAAAAATGGGATTAATGCCAGAACCTGTTTCAACACAGATTGTTCCTCGTGACAGGCATTCTATTTATTTATCAATGCTTGCGCACGTGGGTGCGGGTCTTGAAAGAATTGCCACTGAAATAAGACATTTACAAAGAACTGAAGTCGCTGAAGTTGAAGAACCTTTTACAAAAGGACAAAAGGGTTCGTCTGCAATGCCACATAAGAGAAATCCTATAATTTCTGAAAATATATGTGGACTTGCAAGACTTCTTAGGGGATACGCTTCGACTGCTATGGAAAATATTGCGCTATGGCACGAACGCGACATAAGCCATTCGTCCACGGAAAGGATTATACTTCCCGACGCATCTATAGTTTTGCATTATATGCTTACAAGAATGCAAGTGTTGCTTGCAGGACTGAATGTTTATCCTAAGAATATGCAAATAAATCTTGATAAGACAAAAGATGTTATTTTTTCAGGTACATTGCTTCTTTCTCTTGTCGACAAAGGAATGTCTAGAGAAGCCGCTTATGCAATGGTTCAAGCTGCAGCTTTTGACGCAAGAGAAAATAAAATATCTCTCGAGCATGCCTGTTTAAAAAGTGTTGATATAAAAAAGCGTTTAACGGTTGAAGAGATAAGAAAAGACTGCGATGTTAAATCTCAATTTAAAAATATAGACTATATATTCAAACGCACGTTTGATAAAACATATAGATAGCAATTTATTAACAGTTTAGGGAAAGGAGAATTACTTGCAGAGCGTTTTTGTTTTTATTCCTCCTTTTCTGTAAAGTTTAAAAATGCACACTATTAAAAATAAAAACCCGTAGTTGTTTTAATCCGTTTGTTTTTGCTTGACAAGAGTCTAGTAGTGTGCTATAAACGCTCTACAGGCGGTTGCTTAATAAAAAGTTTATAGCTATAATAAACCTCACTAGGTAGCA